>JARRKS010000037.1:0-4417 GCA_037387865.1 Flavobacteriaceae bacterium | reverse complement strand
TGGATCTGTAATAATAACATCTGGAATTCCATAGGATTTTAAAAATGAATCATTAAAAACCTTCTTCATATCTCCAACTACGAATTCAACGTTTTTTATATTATTTAATTGTGCATTTTCTTTTGCAGCTACAATGGCATCTGGTACAGCTTCAACACCAATAACTTTCTTTACTTTTTTTGCAATAAACTGTGCGATAGTTCCAGTGCCTGTATACAAATCGTAAACTAATTCAGTTCCAGTGAGCCCAGCGAAATCTCGAGCTATTTTATACAATTGGTAAGCTTGTTGAGAATTGGTTTGGTAAAAAGATTTTGCATTTATTTTAAATTTCAAGCCTTCCATCTCTTCAAAAATATGATCTGGACCTTTGTAACAAATCACATCCTGATCATAAATAGTGTCATTCCCTTTTTCGTTTATGACATATTGTAGTGATGTTATTTCAGGGAAGGTTTCTGAAAGGAAATCTAAAAGAAGTTTACGTTTATTCTTATCCTCTTTAAAAAATTGAATGAGGACCATAATATCACCAGTTGAAGACGTTCTAATCATTAAGGTTCTTAAAAGCCCCGTTTGATTTCTGGTATTAAAGAATTCTAAATCATTATCTACAGCAAATTGTTTTACAGCATTGCGTATTGCATTTGACGGGTCTGCTTGTAAGTGACAGTTCTTAATATTCAGAATTTTGTCCCACATACCTGGAATATGAAAACCAAGAGCATTTTTATCATCCACATCTTTATCAGATTGAATTTCTTCAAGTGTTAACCAACGACTATCACTAAACGAAAATTCCATTTTATTTCTGTAAAAATATTGATGTTCTGAACCTAGAATAGGCATCACTTCAGGTAATTCAATATGACCAATTCTAGTTAAATTATTAATAACCTCTTTTTGTTTATAATATAGCTGGTGTTCATAATCCATATCCTGCCACTTACAACCACCGCAAGTTCCAAAATGTTCACAAACAGGTTCTGTTCGTTTATCTGAAAGCTTATGAAAAGCAATTGCTTTACCTTCATAATAAGCTTTCCTTTTTTTAAATGTTTGTATATCTACAACATCACCAGGTACAGCATTGGGTAAGAAAATAACTTTACCATCTGGTGCTTTGGCAATCGTTTTTCCTTTGGCACCTGCGTCAATCACTTCAATATTGGTAAAGACTTGTTTTTTATTTCTTCTAGACATCCTGCAAAAATAATAATCGCAACAAATAAACATCTATGTTAAATAAATTATCTTTAAAGAACTTCAAAATAAATTGAACCATTTTAAATTGTTTACGTCTATTATATACAAGCAAGCGCTAATTAATGAATAAGAAAGAAGCTATAACTGATGGGAAGCTGGTTCTAGAATATCAATCTGGAAATATTAAAGCACTTGCAGTTTTGGTAAAACGCTGGCACAAATCATTTTGCGAAAAGGCATTTTGGATTTTAAAAGATGCAGATTTAGCCAAAGATATAGCACAAGACAGTTGGAAAACAATTATAGATAAGATTCATAAACTAGAAAACCCTGAAAGTTTTGGGTATTGGGCTTCTAGAATAGTATACACAAAATCTATGGATGCTTTAAGAGCAAAACAAAGACAGAATAGTTTTTTAGATGTTTATAAGAACGAGAAAGAAAAAGAGCAATTTGAAGAAGCTGAAGCAGATAATGAGCAAATTAAAAAAGAAGTATTGAAAGCAATTAAATGTTTACCACAAAATCAGCAAATTGTTCTACAGTTATTTTATGTACAAAGCTATTCATTAAAAGAAGTCAGTAAAATTTTAGAAATATCAATCGGAACAACAAAATCAAGACTGTTTCATGCCAGAGAAAAATTAAAAAAACAATTAAAAACAATTAAATATAAAGATTATGAATACTAAAATGGAAGACATAGACAAATTAATAAAGGAAACATTAACTCAAGAAGAAGCAAAGTTTTATGATGATTTGGACGAGCAAAATGCATTTCAAATGGTATTTGGATTATTCAAAGGAAAAAACTCATGGCTCATTATCATGATGAATATTATAATGGCTATAACTTTTGGACTACTTATATATTGCATCATTCAAACTTTTGACGTAGAAGAAACCAACGAACTTATTTTATGGATAGCAGGCATCTTTTTCTGTTTGAACATTATAGGTATGCTAAAACTTTTTGCTTGGTTGCAAATGGACAAGAATGCTTTAATTAGGGAAATTAAACGATTAGAAATACAGATTTCTTCACTGTCAACAAAATTATAATATGACATTTTAAGAAATCACTAATATTTACTAATTTGCAAGCCTCTAGGGATGATTTCTCTCCCACGCTGCTTTTTCGGAAACTTCGAAAGAATAAAGGTACAGAAGGAATGGTTATTTTATCAATTTAAAACGTATTAAAATGGCTATTTTAGACCAATTGACTTCGCAACAAGCGATGGATTTAGAAAACAAGTATGGAGCTCACAATTATCATCCGCTTCCTGTAGTATTAAGTAGAGGAGAAGGTGTTTTTGTTTGGGACGTTGAAGGAAAGCAGTACTACGATTTTTTATCTGCGTATTCTGCTGTAAACCAAGGGCATTGTCACCCAAAAATTGTAAATGCCTTAACACAACAGGCACAAAACTTAACGTTAACATCAAGAGCATTTTATAATGATATGCTTGGTAAGTATGAAAAATATGCTTGCCAATATTTTGGCTTTGATAAACTCTTACCAATGAATACAGGAGCTGAAGCTGTAGAAACAGCTTTAAAGCTTTGTAGAAAATGGGCTTATGAAGTAAAAGGTATTGACGAAAATGAAGCTGAAATTATTGTTTGCGAAAATAACTTTCACGGAAGAACAACGACGATCATCTCATTTAGTAACGATCCTGTGGCCCGCCAAAACTTTGGTCCATATACTAAAGGATTCATTAAAATTGAGTATGATAATTTAAAAGCTTTAGAAGAAACATTAAAGAGCAATCCTAATGTTGCAGGCTTTTTAGTTGAACCCATTCAAGGTGAAGCAGGTGTTTATGTTCCTAGTGAAGGCTATTTAACAAAAGCAAAAATATTGTGTGAAAAATATAATGTTCTATTTATTGCTGATGAAGTGCAAACCGGAATCGCAAGAACAGGAAAGCTTCTGGCAGTAAACCATGAAAATGTAACTCCAGATATTTTAATTCTTGGTAAAGCGCTTTCAGGAGGTGCTTATCCAGTTTCTGCCGTTTTTGCAAATAATGACATCATGAATGTGATAAAGCCGGGAAATCATGGTAGTACTTTTGGAGGAAACCCAATTGCAGCTGCAGTTGCCATTGCGGCATTAGAGGTTGTTAAGGATGAAGCTTTAGCAGAAAATGCCAATGTACTTGGAGAGCTCTTTAGAAGCGAGCTTAATTAATATATTGAAACTAGCAACATTGTGAAACTTGTAAGAGGGAAAGGTTTGCTTAATGCCATAGTTATAGATGAAGACGAAGACAGCGAAACAGCATGGAATATTTGTTTAACTTTAAGAGATAATGGTTTACTCGCAAAACCGACTCATGGTAACATTATCCGTTTTGCACCTCCTTTGGTTATGACAAAAGAGCAATTGTTAGATTGTGTTGCTATTATTAAAAAATCACTCAAGCAATTTGAGAAATAGTTTAGAATGTTTTACAAAAAAAGCAACCAAATCTGGTTGCTTTTTTTATTTAAAATCTTCAATTACTGTTGAAATTGTTCCATAGCTTCATTATACCTATCCATAATTCCATCGTAACCAACAGTAGAAAACATATAGATAATATATAGTAAATAAATAGCACTTAAAACTACACCAATAATTGCTAAAATCTTCCCTGTTTTTACATTCTGGAAACCTGTATAAAGTTCTGGGTTTTCTGCATATAATTTAGTTGCTTTATTTGCTAAAATAATAGCGATAATACCTAAAATTAATCCTATAAAGCCGTAACAGCAACAAGTGACTATTGATAGAATTCCGAAAACTAATATTAGTGTTGAATTTGGTAATTTTTGTTGTTCCATAAGTGTATTTTTAATTGGTTATTTTAATTAAATAGCTCACTACAATAATGACAATGTTTAAATATAGCAAACCCATTTTAATCTTGTAATCGTATTTAAATTTTTTAAAGAGATTAAATATAATAAAAAGCACTAATATTATAATGGTAAATATTGCCGGATACATTTTAAAGGCACCAACAAAATCACCTTGAAAAACCAAAATAAAAGAACGTTGCATACCACAGCCAAGACATTCAATACCAAAAAGCTTTTTGTTTAAACATGGTAACATATATTGCTCTTGCATGGTCATATGTGTTTTTTATAACGTTTCAAATGTATAAAAACTTTAATTGTGATTTATAAGTATTACTTTTGAAAAACCGTTTTTATC
>JARRKS010000036.1:0-13495 GCA_037387865.1 Flavobacteriaceae bacterium | reverse complement strand
CCCTACTTATTAGTTGCGCAGCAGCAGGTGCAATTGCATCTATTTTTCAATCTCCGATTGCTGCCATAATTTTTGCCATTGAAGTTTTTAGTTTAGACCTTACTTTTGCATCGCTTTTACCATTATTACTAGCTTCGGTTTCGTCTGTTTTGACGTCTTATTTTTTTGTTGGAGATGGTGTGCTTTTCAATTTTAATGTGACAGACAAATTCGCTCTTAAAGACACATTATTTTATATTGCTTTAGGTGTTGGTACAGGTATTGGCTCAATCTATTTCTACAAAATATATTTTGCTGTCTATGCCTTTTTTAATCGTATTAAAACTAATGGGCAAAAACTTATTGTTGGTGGTTTGGCTATTGGAGTCATGCTATATTTTATTCCACCTTTATATGGTGAAGGTTTTGGTTTTATAAATGATTTATTACACAATAATTATATACATGCTTTAGGTAAAACACCATTTGATACGCATTTAGATAACATTTGGGTCGTCATTGCTTTGCTCATCGGCATTACAATTTTTAAAGCTATTGCTATGACTACTACTTTTGCAGCTGGAGGAGCTGGTGGCATTATAATTCCAACTTTAGTTATGGGTAGTGCTTTAGGAAATGTTGTTGCTAAAGTCATAAACCATTTAGGCTTGAATTTTCATGTTTCTGAAGCAAACTTCACACTCATTGGAATGGCTGGTCTTATTGCTGGAGTTCTTCATGCACCTTTAACTGCTATCTTTTTGATTGCTGAGATTACAGGCGGATATGAGCTTTTTGTTCCGCTAATGATTACAGTTTCAATGTCCTTCATCATTACCAAAAATGCTATTGAGCATACTATTTACACTAAAGAATTAGCTGAAAAAGGGGCGCTATTAACGCACGATAAAGACCAAAGTGTTTTAACCTTAATGACTTTGGATAGTGTAGTTGAAAAGAATTTTGTGGCTTTACACCCTGAAATGACATTAGGTGAAATGCTACATAAAGGAGTTGCAAAATCCAGTAGAAACTTATTTCCAGTTATCAATGAAAACAAACAACTCGTTGGAATAATTTTACTGGATCATATTAGAGATATTATGTTTGATCAATCTCTTTATAACTCAACAACTGTAGAAACTTTCATGCAAAGTCCACCAGATTTTATTCAACACGAAACAGACTCCATGAAAACTGTGATGCGAAAGTTTCAAAATTCTGGAGCATGGAATCTTCCTGTTATTAAAAATGGAAAATATTACGGATTTGTCTCAAAATCTAAACTACTTACTGCTTACCGACGAGAATTAATTAATTTTACAAAGTAGCATGAAATATATTATCGCTTTTTTTCTTGTCCTGTCTGTTGGGAGTATTCTAGGAGGTTACATCCTTGATGTAGAGTATTCTGAAAAACTTATAGGGTTGGGTGTTGTTGGATTATTTGTAATTGTTTTTCCTCTGTTTTCTTATTACAGATGGAAAGATAAAAATGCAAAAGATTATATGATTACTAAAGAAAGTTTAGACAAAATGCGCAACTACAAAGACAAGAATTATAACTAATTTAAGTTACGCCTCTCAATAAAAAAACGTTTCAAAAGTATTGAAGTTTCTTCTTCTAAAATACCACCTTTTAATTGCGTTTTAGGATGTAGTTTGGTTTTTAAATTTATACATCCTCTATTTAGATCTCTTGCGCCATAAACAATATTGCTTATTTGACTCCAGTATAAGGCTCCAGCACACATTTGGCAAGGTTCTATGGTTACATAAAGCGTACAATTTACAAGATACTTGCCTCCTAAAAAATTAGCTGCCGCAGTAATAGCTTGCATTTCGGCGTGAGCAGTTACATCATTTAAGGTCTCTGTTAGATTGTGCGCTCTGGCAATAATTCTATTGTCTATAACAATGACTGCTCCTATAGGAATCTCACCTTTTTCATAAGCCACTTCAGCTTCCTGAATCGCTTTCTTCATAAAATATGTATCGTCAAAAGGATTTACCATAATTGCTAAAATACAAATTCATTCTCGTACTTTTGCTTTGTGCAAAAGAATCTGCTAGAACATATTAATTCTCCAAAAGAACTTCGTCTTTTAAACCCAAAAGAGTTGCCTATTCTTGCTCAAGAATTACGCAATTTTATTATCAATATTGTGGCAACAAAAGAAGGGCATTTAGGTGCTAGTTTAGGTGTTGTTGAATTGACTATTGCGCTGCATTATGTTTTTAACACACCTGAAGATTTATTGATTTGGGATGTTGGACATCAAGCCTATGGACACAAAATATTAACTGGTAGAAAAGAGATTTTTCATACAAACAGACAGCTTGGAGGCATTAGTGGTTTCCCAAAAAGGGATGAAAGTGAGTATGATGCATTTGGTGTTGGGCATGCTTCTACTTCAATCTCTGCAGCATTAGGCATGGCAATAGCTTCAAAATTGAAAGGAGATCTTGACAAACATCATATTGCTATAATTGGAGATGCAAGTATTGCCAGCGGAATGGCCTTTGAAGGCTTAAATCATGCTGGTGTTACCAATGCAAACTTACTTGTAATTTTAAATGATAATGCTATTGGTATCGATCCAAGTGTTGGTGCTTTAAAACAATATTTGACCAATGTAAAAAAAGGAACTCAAAAACAAGATAATATTTTTGAAGCCTTAAATTTTGACTATTCAGGACCAATTGACGGACACAATATTAATACCATTATTTCTGAATTAAATAGGCTGAAACAAGTTAAAGGACCAAAGTTTTTACACATTATTACTACAAAAGGCAAAGGCTTAAAGCAAGCTGAAGAAAATCAAGTTAGATACCATGCTCCTGGACTTTTTAATGCAAATACAGGCGAATTAATTGCTGAAGCTGCTTCTAAACAGCAGGCTCCAAAGTATCAAGATGTTTTTGGTTATACAATTGTGGAATTAGCCAAGAAAAATAAAAAAATAGTGGGAATTACACCTGCCATGCCTACAGGAAGTTCTTTAAAATATATGATGCATGATATTCCCGAACGTGCTTTTGACGTTGGCATTGCCGAACAACATGCCGTTACACTTGCTGCTGGAATGGCCACACAAGGTTTGATTCCTTTTTGCAATATTTATTCTACATTTCTCCAACGAGCATACGACCAGATAATTCACGATGTTGCACTGCAAAACATTCCTGTAATATTTTGTTTAGATCGTTCTGGTTTGGTTGGTGAAGATGGTGCAACACATCATGGCAATTTTGATTTGGCGTACTTAAGATGTATTCCTAACCTAATTGTTTTTGCTCCAAGAAATGAGGTTGAATTAAGAAACATTTTATACACTGTTCAACTTGAGCTTAAACAACCCATTGCAATAAGATACCCAAGAGGCCGAGGTATTACAATTGATTGGAAACAACCCTTTGCTAAAATAGAAATTGGCAAAGGCGAACAACTAAAAAGTGGAAATAATCTAGCTGTTTTAAGTATTGGCTCAATCGCTAAAAATGTGACAGAAGCTATTAAAGAACTAAATGTATCACATTACGATATGCGTTTTGTAAAACCTTTAGATGATTTGTTACTACATCAAATTTTTCAAAAATATCAACACATTGTTACTATTGAAGACAGTGTTATTAAAGGTGGGTTTGGAAGTGCTATATTAGAATTTGCAGCTGAAAATGGTTATACGATTCCTATAAAAGTTTTAGGGATTCCTGACAAATTTATCCAGCCGAAGTAAACATATTTAATTTATCGATTAAATACAAATATATTTGATAAAATGCATTAAATTAAAAATCGAACCCTTTTATCTTTTTATAATTTAAAATGGCTTGACTATCTGAAAGTAAAGACACATAATGACAGATGTTTAGCAATTGGTCATAAAGATTTTTATGATCAGTATTTATAGTTTTTGGTAGCTGTTTTAAAATAAGTTTATCATAGTTTGATAAATTATCATTAAACTTATTCTGAACTGCTGTTATGTATACATCAAGTAGTTTGTTTATGACCTCATAACCAGCAATTTCTTTATCAACTACTTCTTTAGATTCATAAATATTTTCAACACTCATTTTTATAATATCATTTATTTGAGCTTCATATTTACTTCTATCTAACAAGGCAGTATTAAATTCGCCTTTTAAAATAGCCTCTTCGTTTTTAACAAAAATATCTACGGCTTCAAAAATTAAGGTATTGATTGCTAAAGCTCTTAAGTAACTAACTCGGTCTTGTGTATTTTTTAATTGATGGTACTTTTTTGTGTTAATGGTATCTCTCACCAGATTTATCAAATATTCAAGAGCAAATTCTTCTTGAATTAAACCTAAATTTATACCATCTTCAAAATCAATAATAGTATAACAAATATCGTCTGCGGCTTCAACTAAAAATGTTAATGGATGTCGAGAAAAACTTACGTTATCTCTTTTTCCTCTTTTTATTAATCCCAACTCATTAGCAACTTCTGTAAAAGCTTCCTTTTCACTTTGGAAAAAGCCATATTTTTTATCTGTTATATGTTTGGTAGGCCTTTTAGGTAAGGATTCTTTTGGATACTTCATAAAAGCTCCAAGCGTGGCATAGCTTAAACGCAAACCTCCTTCTCTACCTTCTCTACTTTGTGTTAAGATTTTAAAACCATTAGCATTACCTTCAAAATCACATAAATCTTGATATTCTTTTTCGGTTAATTCTGTTTTAAATATTTTGCCTTGTCCTGTTTTAAAGAATTCGCCTATAGATTTTTCACCTGAATGACCAAATGGTGGATTACCAATATCATGTGCCAATGCCGCCGCTGCCACTATAGCTCCAAAATCGTTTACTTGATAACCATGTATATTTTGTAAATGTGGATGCTTTTGTAATAACTTTTGGCCAACTTTTCTACCAATTGAGCGTCCTACAACGCTCACTTCTAAACTATGTGTTAATCTAGTATGAACAAAATCTGTTTTAGACAACGGAACAACTTGGGTTTTGTCTTGAAGGCTTCTAAATTCTGAAGAAAATATAATGCGATCATAATCGACTTCAAACCCTAAACGCGTTTCATCTTGCTCTTTTCTGATACGTTTATTTGTGTCACCATAGCGTTTTAAGGATAGTAATTGTTCCCAATTCATAATTAAAGATTAAGTCATGGCAAGATAACTAAATTCATCAAAAATAAAATTGAAATTTGGTAACATTAAAATAACATTTTAATGACAGTTGTTTAATGATAAGATAACATTTCTAAAACACTAATGTTCTTTATTTGCTGTACAATTATAAGCGTTATATGAGACCATTTTTTCTTTTAATTGCCATACTTTTTTCGGGCTTCTGTTTTGGGCAAAGTACGGGTTCTATTGCAGGTATGGTATTGGACGGAGAAATGGATAATTCTCCTTTAATACTTGCTAACATCTCTGTTGAAGGTACTTCTATTACTTCTACTTCAGATGAAAATGGATATTTCTATTTTGAAAATATCGAAAAAGGCACTTATACTTTACAATTCAATTTTGTTGGTTATGAGTCTAAAGAATTAGAAGTTCAAGTAGTTTCAAATAAACAAACAAACGTTGATGCTTCACTCGTTGCTAGTAGCGTTTCTCTTAACGACCTAGCTTCCTTGATTAGTAATAGCACAACCGCTACTATCAACGATAAAGCTTCACTTTAATTCACAAAGAAATTATAAGTTTCTTGCTGTCAATTAGTTTTATATTCTCATGAATTTAGTTATTGATCGTTGAGGGTTAGTAGTTTAATGTTAAGTTAATGTTTACAGATTACTTTTTCGGCAAAACGTTGTTAACCTTTAGATAACTTTTTCATTACTGTTGTTTAATTCTTAGGTAACATCTTGTTTACAATATGTGTCTTTCTTTGTGCCAAGTTTTAAACAAGGAAATGAGAAAAACCATACTAATATTTTCAATATTCTTAACTGCTGTTTTGCAAGCTCAAAACACAGGTTCAGTAGTAGGAAAATTAATAGATAAAGAATACAATAATGAACCTTTAGCTTTTGCAAATGTTTTAATAAAAGGAACGATTACTGGTACAACTTCAGATATAGACGGTCTTTACGCATTTAATGATTTAGAAGTTGGTCAATACACTTTGGTCTTCAGTTTTGTTGGATATGAAACAGTAGAAATTGAAGCCACTGTTGAAGCTGGTAAAGTAACCGAAATTAATGTTCCAATGGGTGCAAGTGCAGCTTCTCTTGATGAGGTAATTATTACCACAACCACAAAACGAGAAAGTGAAGTAGCACTGTTATTAGAACAGAAAAAAGCTGTAGAAATCAAACAAAGTATTGGTGCAGAAGAACTCTCTAGAAAAGGGGTAAGTGATGCTGCTGAAGCTGTATCTAAAATTTCAGGTATTTCTAAACAAGAAGGTTCTAGTAACGTATACGTTCGTGGTTTAGGAGACAGATATTTAAATACTACTTTTAATGGATTGTCATTACCTTCTAACGATGTTAATAAGAAAAATATAGATTTAGACCTCTTTTCTTCAGACATCATAGAAAATGTTTCCGTAAGTAAAGCTTATTCTTCTAAATTCTATGGAGACTTTTCTGCTGGAAATGTAGATGTCTCTTCAAAAGATTATAATGGAAATGGATTTTTTGATGTTACAGCTGGTTCTGGATTTAACACCAACGCAATAGATAAAGATTTTGTAAGAAGTGAAGGTACTGGTTATTTTGGTTATTACGGAAGATATGAGCACAACCCTTTTGCAATCATACTTTCTCATGGCATTGATCCAGTAGATGGCGGTACACCAATAAATATTAATTATGGCGCCTCCGCTGGTAAGTCATTTAGTTTTGAAAATGGTTCTCGTTTAAGCCTTTTTGCTACAGCATCTTTTAAAAATGGTTATGATTACAGAAAAGGCGAAGCTGTAGATTATACACTAACAGAGAAAAAAGCCTTTGATGCTGCCGAAGAATATGAATATTCTACTACAACTACAGCAATGGCAAATGTTATTTACAGATTAGATGAAAGCAATACTTTAAAATTTAACAGCTTATTTATAAACAACTCTTCAGATGTGGTTGGCTATTTTGGTATTGATGGCGGTGGCAGAAACAGAGATGCACAACTAAATACAGATGAAGGTTTCTATCAAATGAATGTGCAATTTGATCAAACCAGAATGTTTGTAAATCAATTAGAAGGAAACCATACTTCTGACAAGTTTGATATTGATTGGGGTTTAGGGTATAACATTGTATTTGCCGATCAACCAGACAGAAAACGTATTAGTTTAGAAAACTATCAATACGCATTGGATAACGATTCAAACACCAATCCAACATTTTATAGTAATGTGGTTTTTGATAACCAAAGGTATTTTCAAAATATTGAAGATGAAGAATTGAACAGTCGATTGAATTTAGCTTATAATCTTTCTGAATCTGTAAAACTAAATTTTGGTTATAACGGGAAATATAAAACCAGAGATTTTGAAAACATAAGATATGGTTACGATATTGTTGATTCTGATTATCCAATAACAGATGTACACAATTTTAATGACGTTATAAATCTTGAGAATTTAAGAGTAAACCCTAACGATGATACTGGTATTTATTTAATTAAAGTTATTAATACAATTCCAAATTTATCAAATACCAATAGACCTGGTCTTCCAGAAAATACATATAGCGGAACATTAAATATACATGCTGGTTATGTTGATGCAGAAATTAAAGCAGGTGAAAAATGGTTATTTGTTCCAGGAATAAGAGTAGAATCTGTTGATCAAGAAATTAGTTATGATGTTATTAATCTTGGTAACAACGGTAAAGCAACAATACGGTCTTACGAAAACTTTTTCTTGCCAAGTTTAAATATTAAATATGCTTTAAACGACGATCAAAACTTGCGTTTTACAGCAAGTCAAACAGTGTCTCTTCCAGAATTTAAAGAAGTGGCGCCATTTGTATATGAAGACATTGCAACACGTATTGGTGGTAATCCAGATTTGTTAGGGTCTGCTAATCCAGATTTTGTGAATGTTAGCAATAAATCATATTCAAAAATCTTAAACCTCGATTTAAAATACGAATGGTTCTATACTAAAAGTGAAATCTTCTCTATTGGAGCATTTACAAAAGAAATAAAAAACCCTATCAATTTGGTTGTTGGGGCAGATGCTACAGGCACACAGCGTTATTTCAGAACTGGTGACAAAGCAACAGTTTATGGAGCAGAAGTTGAAATAAGAAAAAATCTGATTAGCACAGAAAATGAAGACGCTCAACTCTCTCTAGGTTTTAATGCAACCTATATGAAAACAGAACAGGATTTATATAGTGAAATAAATGGTACTTATAATTTGTCTTTTGACAGAAGTAAAGACGATTTGCAAGGTGCATCTCCATTCTTACTCAATGCAGATATTAACTATTCTCCTGTTTTCGAAAACTACAAACCTGTAGTTAACTTGGTGTATTCATATTTTTCTGATAGAATCGATGCATTAGGTTCTGGTCAATTAGGAAATGTCATTGAGAAAAGTGTTTCAACTTTAGACTTTGTTTGGAAAAATAACTTCAACGATAAATTTGAAATCAATTTCAGTGCAAAAAATTTATTAAACCCAACTATAAAATATGTTAGAGAAACAACGTTAGGTGATGTTGTTGTGAACTCTGCTAATGGTAAAGGCGTGTCAAACTATAAAAGAGGTATGGACTTAAGCCTTCAACTTAAATACAAATTTTAACACAAATAATAAACATTAAACAAAAATTAATTAAACTATAAAATGATGAGAAATAATTTATTTTTAGGATTAGCAATAGTAGCAATGCTTTTCTCTTGTACTACTGATGATACTGCTGATATTGTTATAAATGACAACAGTGATAACAGTGTAACAAATAACACAATAACTGGTGGTAATGGCGGTGGAGAGCCAACTGGTGAAACAATTTACTTAACTGGAACTTTTGATTCAGATTTAAGTTTAGATCCAATTAACACATATATTCTTAATGGTCCTGTTATTATGCAAGCAGGTACTACTTTAACCATTCCTGCAGGAATGACCATTAAAGCCACAGCTGGTGGTGCTAACATATATATAGCTATTGCTCAAGGAGCAAAAATTATAGCAAATGGTACACCAACAGATCCTATTGTTTTAACATCTAATAGTAATACTCCAGCAGCTGGAGATTGGGGTGGACTAATTCTTTTAGGAAAAGCACCTATCAACTCCGTTACCGGTTCTGCAACTTCTACTTCAGAAATAGGAAGCTTACCTTATGGTGGAAATGAACCTAACGACAATTCTGGTATTATTCAGTACTTACGTGTAGAATATTCTGGTGGTGCTGCAGATGGGCAATCTGAAAACAACGGATTATCTTTCTATGGTGTAGGAAATGGTACTGTTGTTCAATATGTTGAAGCTTACGAAGGTAAAGACGATGGTCTTGAGTTTTTTGGCGGAACTGTTAATGTAAGCTACATATATTCCGTTAACAATCAAGATGATTCTATAGACTGGACAGAAGGTTATTCTGGGAATATTACACATGCCTTTGTAAAGCATGGTGCTGATCATGATAAAGGTTTTGAGTGTGATGGTTATAATACAGATTTTAGTAATGCGGCTGGATATTATTCTAAACCAACTGTAAGTAATGTATATATTTTAGGTTTAGGCTCTTCCACAGGTAATGAAGCCATACGTTTAAGAGCTGGCACACAAGGTATCTTTAACAATATATTGATTGAAGGTTTTGAAGAAGGTTTTGATCTTGATGGAGACTCTGGAGATAACCCAACAGGTGCTGGTGTTTTAAGTGGTGACTTACATGTAACTGATGTAACTTTTACAGACGTAACTACAAAATTGAAAAACGATACCGGTGAGACTTTTGGAGAAGCAGAATTTATATCTGGTGACGGAAATGGTACAGGTACAGACTATGCAACTTGGGGAGCAGGTTGGGCTGTAGAATAAAAATTTATTTCTCATGTAATAAAAAAGCATCCAAATATGATGGATGCTTTTTTATTTGGTCTTTGATTTTAAGCTATTCAACACTCGCAATCTTATTTTCATTATAATCTACTATTTTAACAGTTTTATCGTTATTCCAATAAAACCATTTGCCGACTTTCTTCCCATTATCATAATTTGCAGAAATAATTTTTTTACCTTCTGTGTTAAAACTTAACCATTCACCTTGTAATTTACCATCCAAAGTGTAAGTGCCAGTTTGGCTAACAACTCCATTGTCATGATAGTAAGTTACCTCAATTAAATTCGTGTCTTCATTAAGTTTTAATTCTCTCTCTTGCTGGGCAAAAGATACCACAGTAATTAAAAAAGTAAAAAATAAACATATTTTCTTCATAATTATGGGTTTTTATTATTAAAACAAATATAAAGATTAATTAACATTAAATCAATATTCTCTTAACATTAATTTAATATTGAAAATATATATTTTTGATTTATAACCACTTATAATATAATTATTTAGAGAATTCTTAATAATTAGATAATAGTTCGGTTGTCGACTATATTATCATGATTTCTAAATGACTGCCTTTGGCCAAGGCAGTTTTTTTATACATAAAATTTAATGATTTAGAAACATTAAGTTAACATTTGTATTGGTTCTTTGCAGTGACAAAAACTAATACTAAAAATGACTTTTAAATCTTCCCTTTTAGCAATCTTATTATTGCTATTTTTCAATACACATTCTCAAGAAATTAATTCTCCGAAATTTGGGAAAGGACTTTTTAATCTTGTTGGGCAAGATAGTTCTTGGACTATGAAAATTGGTGCCAGAGTACAAGTTTCAAGTTTAGCTCTTTGGGAAAATCAAGACGGTAAGCTAATTAATCCTGAAACAAATATCTTAATCAGAAGAGCTCGTTTAAAATTTGATGGTTATGCTTTTAGCCCCAAACTAAAGGATAAAATTGAACTTGGTTTGTCTAATAGGGATATTTCAGGAGCATCAGTATTTACAAGTAATGCCCCTAGGTATATTCTTGATGCGGTCATGAAGTGGAATTTCTACGAAAATTTTGAATTGTGGTTTGGCCAAACAAAACTACCTGGAAATAGAGAAAGAGTTATATCTTCAGCAAATATGCAGCAAGTTGATAGATCTCTTTTAAATAGCAGGTTTAATATAGATCGTGATATTGGATTTCAATTAAGACATCATTTTACACTTTTTGATGATTTTATTGTAAGAGAAATCTTCGCACTTTCTCAAGGTGAAGGTCGTAATGTAACATCAAAAAATTTAGGTGGTTACCAATATACTGGTAGAGTTGAATTTTTACCATTCGGTAAATTTGAAAGTAAAGGTGACTATTTTGGTTCAGACTTAAAAAGAGAACAAACTCCAAAACTATCAATTGGATTAACATATGACCACAACAATAATGCAGTAAAAACAAGAAGTAATTTAGGAAGTTATATGTTTATAGATGATACTGAAGATGATGGTGTTAATGGACGCTTTTTTGAAACTAATACTAACACACTTTTTATTGATGCGATGTTTAAATACAAAGGATATAGTTTGATGGCAGAATATGCAGATCGAGATGCTTCAGACCCTATTGCAAAAAACTCTGATGGAACTGAAACTGGCGATATAGTTCAAGTTGGTACGGGTTTAAACCTTCAAACAGGTTACTTATTTAAAAACAATTGGGAGATTTCTGGTCGGTACTCAAATATAAAGTTCGATAAAAATATTACTGGAAAAAATCCTGAAAACCAATATACATTTGGTGTATCAAAATATATTGTAGGTCATAGTCTAAAAGTACAGACAGATATAAGCTATTTGGACATCCAAAGAGAAAATAATATTTTAATGTATAGATTACAGTTCGATATACATTTTTAAATCATAACGTTTTGATAACCTTTTTATCGAAAACACTAAAGATATTTGCAAACTATTTCTAATTAAATTATGGAAAATATATACTTATTAATGATTATCGCCCTGGCTGGTCTTGCAATTGCTGATTTAGTGGTAGGCGTAAGTAATGATGCTGTAAACTTTTTGAATTCAGCTATTGGTTCTAAAGCCATATCATTTAGAACCATTATGATTGTAGCCAGTTTGGGTGTAGCAGTTGGTGCCATTTTTTCTAGTGGTCTTATGGAAGTTGCCAGAAAAGGTATTTTTAATCCAGGTGAATTTATGTTTGCCGAGATTATGATCATCTTTATGGCAGTTATGATTACCGATATTCTTCTGTTAGACTTCTTTAACACTGTTGGTATGCCTACATCTACAACGGTTTCAATAGTTTTTGAATTGTTGGGTGCTGCCGTAGCCATGGCTTTAATTAAGATATATAGTACAGAAGGCGGTAGTTTTTCTGATGTTATAAACTACATAAATACGTCTAAAGCATCACAAATTATTTTCGGAATACTGCTCTCGGTGATCGTGGCTTTTTCTATAGGTGCCATTGTTCAATGGATTTCGCGTGTGCTTTTATCCTTCAATTTTGAGAAAAAGGCAAAATGGGTAGGTGCCTTATTTGGTGGTGTAGCATTGACAGCAATCACCTACTTTATTTTTATGAAAGGTATAAAAGGAACGCCTTACGCTAAAGAAACATTTGATATTATTAATGGTGCAACCATTAAAGATTTTCTTGAACAACAAGTACTTGGAATTGTTGCAGTGAGTTTAGTGTTCTGGTCTATACTTTCATATATATTTATAGCTTTCCTAAAAAATAACATTTATAAGCTTATCATTATTGTTGGAACCTTTGCTTTAGCACTTGCTTTTGCGGGGAATGATCTGGTAAACTTTATTGGTGTACCCATTGCTGCATGGCAATCTTATGAAGCTTGGATGGCTTCAGGAGTTGCGGCAGATGCCTTTAGTATGGAAGTTTTGTCTGCAAAAGTACCAACACCAACATTTATGTTGCTTATAGCAGGTCTAGTCATGGTATTAACATTATGGTTTTCTAATAAAGCTAAATCCGTTGTTAAAACATCAATAGACCTATCAAGACAAGAAGAAACTAAAGAACGTTTTCAACCTAACTGGCTATCCAGAGGATTTGTAAGGTCAGCAATGATGATGTCTCAAATGTCGTCTTATATTCTTCCAGAATCATGGCAAAATAAGATTGAGGAACAATTTGAAAAACCTGTTATAACTTTAGCAAAGAATAAAACACATGAATTACCTGCTTTTGACAATGTTAGAGCAGCTGTAAATTTAATGGTAGCTAGTGCATTAATTTCTATTGCGACTTCAATGAAGTTGCCCCTTTCAACCACATATGTAACTTTTATGGTAGCAATGGGTACTTCTTTAGCCGATCGTGCTTGGGGAGCTGAAAGTGCTGTATATCGTGTAGCCGGTGTTCTAAACGTTATTGGTGGTTGGTTCTTTACTGCTTTTAGTGCTTTTACTGCGGCTGCTATTGTGGCCTACTTCCTTAATTGGAACGTAAAGGT
>JARRKS010000035.1:0-6885 GCA_037387865.1 Flavobacteriaceae bacterium | reverse complement strand
TCATTAATATAAAGTCTCCTTTTACAGTTTACAATGATAAAATAGGAACTATAGGTACTGTTTATTCTTCTAAAGTTTATAAAGACATATTGTATTTAGGAACAAATCAAGGTCTTTTTTATAAGCCTTTGTCAAGCAACGATATTTTTAAATTTGTAAATGGAACCCAAGGTCAAGTGTGGTGTTTAGTCGAAATTAATAACACACTATTTTGTGGTCATAATACAGGAACTTTCATAGTAAAAGACACCAAAGCTGAAAAAATTGCTAATATAAAAGGCACTTGGAATATTAAATTACTAGATCTACAGGATAATTTACTGATTCAAGGAAATTATAATGGACTTAATATTCTTGAAAATAAAAATGGTAAATGGATATTTAGAAATAAAATTGAAGGATTTGATATTTCAAGTAAGTATTTTGAAATCCAGCCTGAAGACAAACAAATATTTGTTAGCCATGAATATAAAGGTGTATTTAAATTAAAGGTAGATAATGAATTTAATAAAGTCGTTGAATATAAAATAGAATCTTCACTAGAAAAAGGTCTAAATTCTAGCCTTGTCAAATATAATAACGATATTTTATATGCATGCAAAGAAGGTGTGTTTAAATACAATGTATCTAATGATGTTTTTGAAAAGGACACCTTATATAGTAAGATTTTTGACAAAGATGAATATACTTCGGGTAAGTTGGTTAATGAAGATAAAACAAATAAACTTTGGGGTTTTTCTGCCAGTGGAATTAGTTACATCACGCAGGGAAAATTACTAGATGTACCTGAAATAAATAGAATATCGTTTCCAATAGGTATGCGTAAAGATGTTACCGATTCAGAAAATATTTCATACATTAAAGACAACCAATACCTTTTAGGAACCTCAACGGGCTATATTATTGTTGATTTAAATAATTTAAGTAAAAAAGAATATGAAATTGGCATTTCTTCAGTTGGAATAAGTGAATATAAAAGTTCTGATTCTCTAAAATTAATAGATAAAAATGTTTTTGGAGATTTTAAGAATAAGCAAAACAATATTGAATTTTCATATGCAATTCCGGAATTTCAAAAGTTTTATCAGACGGAATACCAATATAAACTTGAAGGCATTTATAATAATTGGAGTAATTGGTCAATCAGTTCAACAGAAAAATTTGAAAATCTTCCTTTTGGTAATTATACCTTTAAAGTTAGAGGGCGAACTGCTAATACAAATTCAGTCAATACTGCTGAATACAGTTTTACCATTGCCAGACCATGGTTTTTATCCAATACGGCAATTATATTTTATATTTTAATTGTTTCATTATTTTCATTGTTCATGCACAATGTTTATAAAAGATATTATAGAAAACAACAAGAAAAATTACTTGAAAAAACAAACAAAGAATTAGAACTTAAGAAACTCGAAAATCAACGACAGTTAATGCTATTTAGAAATGAGAAATTGCGACAGGATATAGAAAATAAAAATAGAGAGCTTAATATTTCGACAATGAGCCTTATAAAAAAGAATGAATTCTTAAGTAATATCAAAGGCGAACTTAAAAAAGTTGATCAATTAAAGGATGTGAAAAATGTAGTAAAAATAATTGACAAGAATCTAAACCATACAGACGACTGGAATGTATTTGAAGAAGCATTTAATAACGCAGATAAAGACTTTCTTAAAAAGATAAAAAATATGCATTCAAATTTAACACATAACGATTTAAGATTATGTGCTTATTTAAGGTTGAATTTATCATCAAAAGAAATAGCACCTCTCCTTAACATCTCTCCAAGAAGTGTAGAAGTAAAACGGTATAGATTAAGAAAAAAGATTGATTTGTCACACGAGGAGAGCTTAACAGATTATATTTTGGAAATTTAAGAACACTACATTTCTTACAATTACCACAACATTTCCACAACATATAAACAAGAATCAGTAAATCCGGTCAATCGAAAAATAACTGTTTTGTATTCAAATCTCATAAAAAATGGGAATTTAATAATAAATCACACATTTTATTGAATTGTATACTTTTTGTTGAGGTTTAATTTAAGATTACCACAATTCGTTTACATATTTTTAACAAAATTTTAAACTTGGATTTCCTATGAGACAATTTTTTCTTAAAATTCTAACTCTGTGTTTCTTCACATATGCAAGTGGGCAGAATATTGATATAAGCGGAACAATAACAGATGCAGAAAGTGGTTTCCCTGTGCCAGGGGTAAACATTTTAGTTAAGAATACAACAAAAGGAACTGTATCAGATTTTGATGGTAATTATACCATTTCAGATGTAGAACCAGGGTCAACACTAACGTTCAGCTATGTTGGCTATCTTACCTATGAAGTTGTTGTTAGTGATAGTTCAAACTTAAACATTCAGTTAGAACCAGATATTGCAACACTCGATGAGGTTGTTGTTATTGGTTATGGTACTCAAACTAAAAAAGAAATCACAGGGGCCGTTTCTGTCGTTGGTGCAGAAACTATTGAAGCTTTAAAACCTACACGTATTGAGCAGGCCTTACAAGGTCAAGTTGCAGGGGTGAATATTACCACAAATTCAGGATCTCCAGGAGCAGGCTCAACTATTAGTATTAGAGGTGTATCAACTAATGGTGATAGTAGACCACTTATTTTGGTTGATGGTAACGTTGTAGAAGACCTTAGTGTTGTAAATCCTAACGATATTGAGAGCATGAATATACTTAAGGATGCAACAGCTGGTATTTATGGGGTAAGAGCAGCAAATGGGGTAATTTTAATAACGACCAAAACAGGTCGTAAAGATATGCCATTAACATTGGAGTATAATGGCTCTATAGGTTTTCAACAAACAACAAGAGAAATACCGGTGCTAAATGCAACTGAATATGGTATTATAGTTAATGAAGCCTATGCCGCTGCAGGTAGCACACCTCCTTTTGACGATTTATCGATTTTAGGTAAAGGAACGGATTGGCAGGACGAAGTGTTTCAAACTGCACCAATCACAAGTCACAGTATTACCCTTAAGGGAGGAAAAGAAAAATCGACTTATTTATATAGTAGTTCCTATTTGACCCAAGATGGTATTGTTGGTGGAAGTAAATCAAACTTTACACGATATACAAATACTTTAAATTATACTTTAGATTTTCTAGAAAATTTTAAATTTAAATCAGGGCTTACCTTAACAAGAACTAATAGAAAAGGACTTCCGGAAAATGCCTTGGGTTCTGTACTTTTTAATGCTTTGAATATGGCACCTAATATTCCAGTAAGAGATGAAAATGGAGAATACTCTTTGGCAGACGGATTAGGAGCGGAAGTGATTAACCCAATAGCACAAGTAGCAAATACATACAATAGGAGTAAGATTATGAAACTTAATGGTTTCGGTGGCCTATCATATAACTTTTTAGAGCATTTTACAGCTACAGCAAATATTCAATTCAATTATGCAGAAGTAACAAACACTTCATTTGATCCTATAGATTTTTATGGGGTTGGAAAAGTATTTAATACGATTACCAATGGTACTTTTAGAGGATTCGACATATACAGAGATTATACTTTTGATGGTTTAATTTCATATGAAAACACATTCAATGATTCTCATAAAGTTACAGCGCTTTTAGGAACATCTGTTTTTAAGACAACAGGTGTTCTTTCAGGAATAACGGCAAATAATGTTCGTGATAATGATATTGCAAATGTAGGTGAAGCTCTTGAAAATAATCCAGAAGATATTTATGAAGAACGTGGTAGTAATCCAAAATTTGACGGTAGATTATTATCCTATTTTGCCAGATTACAATATGACTATAAAGGTAAGTATTTATTTTCAGCAGTTATTCGTAGAGATGGTTCAACAAGATTTGGTCCTGGTAACAAATTTGGATATTTTCCTTCTGGATCCGTTGGTTGGGTAATTTCTGATGAAAACTTTATGAGTAACAGTAATTTCTTTGATTTCTTAAAATTAAGAGGATCTTATGGTATTTTGGGTAATGACAGAATTGGTGATTACAGATTTGTGTCACTGTTAAATGGAGAAGGTACTTATTTTTTTGGAGGTAACGACGCTGAAGACCAAATTTTCGGAATCGCTAGCGGACCGATTGCAAACCCTCAAATTAAATGGGAAAAACAAAAAACTTTGGATATAGGTGTAGACATGCGTATCTTAAATAATAAGGTAGATATCACTGCAGATTATTTTAAAAGAAGAACAGAAGATTTATTAGTGTCACCTCAAATTTCAGGTTTATTAGGAACAGGAGCGCCTCCATTTGTAAATGCTGGAATTGTTGAAAATACTGGAATTGAATTTGCTATTGGCTATTCAGATAATTTGAACGATGACCTTAGCTTTAGTGTTAAGTATAATGTTACAGCAATAAAAAATGAAGTAGTTTCAGTAAGTGGCGAAGGCGAATATCTTGAAGGTGGTGGATTTGGTATATCTCAACCAGCAATATCCAGAATGGAAGCTGGTTTCCCATTAGGATATTTTGTTGGTTTTAAAACCGATGGTATTTTTCAATCTCAAGATGAGATTGATAATGCAGCAGTGGGCGACGTAGCACCACAACCAGGTGATTTCAGATTTGTAGATCAAGATGGTAATGGCGTTATTGATTTAGATGATCGCGTAAATTTAGGAAATCCACTCCCAGATGCAACCATGGGCCTTAATTTAACTCTAGATTATAAAAAGTTTGATTTTGGAGCTTATGTATTTGCCTCTTTAGGTAATGAAATTGTAAGAAATTATGAACGTAATCAGCAATTAGTAAATAAACCCAATTGGTATCTAGATCGTTGGACAGGTCCTGGTACAAATAATTCGTCACCGAGACATACAATTGGGGTTAATGGCAATACTGTTTTTTCTGATTTTTATGTAGAAGACGGTTCATTTGTTCGTTTACAAAATGTGCAGTTGGGTTACACCTTTGCAAACAACTCCGAAGAAGATTCTGTATTCGATAAGTTTAGAATATATGTTTCCGCAAGTAATTTAGTTACATTAACTGAATATAGAGGCTATGATCCTACAGTAGGAAATGGCGCTCCTATTGGAGGCGGAATTGATAATGGTTTTTATCCAATTGCAAAAACATTTTTATTAGGTGTTAACGTAAAATTTTAATTAAGTATTATGAAAAATTTAAAAATTATAAATATCCTCCTTGCGTTACTTATGGTGTTTTCATGTAGTGACGATTTTGTGAATGTGGATTCTTACGATCAAAATTCTGAAACCTTCTTTAACACCGAAGAAGATTATCAACTGGCATTGGTCGCTGCTTATGATTATTTGCAAACAATGTCCAAGTTCTACCAATTTGGAGAGATTGCTTCAGACAACACATTGTGTGGTGGAGAAAGCGCAACAGATTCACCATATATTCAACAAATAGATGATATGATTCATACACCAGTTGGGCAAAACGATGGTGGATTAAGAACGATGTGGCAATGGATGTACGAAGCCATAAACCGCTGTAACTACATTATGGAATTTCAAGATAAAACCGATTTTCCAAATAAAACCAATGTAATTGCTCAAACTAGGTTTTTAAGAGCCTATTACAATTTTACATTAGTTAAATGGTGGGGCGATGTACCCATGCTAATTGATGAGCGTATTCAATTCGGCGATCAATTTAATATAGACAGAACGCCTAAAGAAGATGTATATAATTTAATTGAGGCCGATCTTATCTTTGCAGTAGCAAATTTAGATAATTCTCAAATTGGTACTGGACGCGTTACTAAAGCCGCCGCACAGGCCTTGTTAGGAAAAGCATATTTGTATCAAGATAAATTTTCAGAAGCAGCAACTATATTAGAAGATTTGATAAATAATGGTCCACACCGTTTATTAACTTCTGCAGAATATCCAAATATGTTTGAACGTGATTGGGAAAATAATATAGAATCTGTATTCGAAATTCAATATTCAGATGTTGAAGGAGGTAGTTATGATTGTTTCCAATGTCTTGAAGGCAATTATTCAGTATATTTTAATGGCCCAAGAGGTTTCGTTGATTCTGAAGAAAAATTTGATGCAGGTTATAGTTTTAACGTACCCACTCAAGAAGTTGTTGATGCTTTTGAACCGGGAGATCTTCGTTATGAAACATCTATACTTGATATAGAACAGTACATTATCGATCATCCAGGTTCAAGTTATTATGAAGATGCTGGATATGAACAAACAGGATATTTTAACAGAAAATATATTGCACGCCTAGGTGATTTAAATTTAAGTGATGCCGCACTTACAAATCCTGATAACTATCGGGCAATTAGATTTGCTGATGTTTTGCTAATGGCAGCCGAAGCATTAGCCGAAGAAGCAGAATATGTTCAGGCAAGAACATATTTGAATATGGTACGAAATAGAGCGCTTCTGCCCGATGTAACGACATCAGGAGATAATTTAATTAATGATATTTATAAGGAACGAAGAGTGGAACTTGTTGGCGAAGGGCACCGTTTTTTCGATTTGGTAAGAACCGGAAGAGCGGCACAAGAAATTGATGGATTTGTAGCAGGTAAACATGAATTATTCCCAATTCCAATAGAAGAAATAGAATTATCTGGTGGTAGATGGTCACAAAACCCAGGATACTAAAATAAAAAATAGAACTATGAAAACATTTAAATATTTATTAAGCTGTAGCATTGTGATATTAGCTTTTATAAATTGTTCGGACGATGAAGCCAATTTCGACTACTTAAAAACCGTTGCTCCGCCAACAAACGTCACAGCAGTATTTCAAGTTACTCAAGATAATACTGGCGTAGTAACTATTACACCGAATAGTGATGGCGCAACAAAATATACGGTCTATTTCGGAGATGATACTCCAGAACCAGTAGAAGT
>JARRKS010000034.1:0-13385 GCA_037387865.1 Flavobacteriaceae bacterium | reverse complement strand
TAGAATTCCAATTTTAGCTCCATAAAAAAAGCTTAAATAAATATTCTTTAAAACTGGTGTATTAGCACTTTTAAATGTCTTAGTTACACCAGACATAGAAAATATTACTTTCTTATCGTCACTCATTTATACTCTACCTTTTAACGCATTAAAAACCCAAGCTATTGCAAAAAATCCAATACCAACAGTTGCAAAACCCCAGCCCGCAACATCATCATACCTATAAGCACCCATTAATATTAAAACTATTCCCATTATTATCATAAGCACAGTAGCCCAGGCTAGCACTGTATTTTTATTCATTGCCATAATCTCTATTTTTAGTTTTAGTTAGTTCAACAAATATCGCATTTTTAAACAAAAAAAGCATCACAAATGTGATGCTTTAAGAATTAATTACTATTTAAACGATTTAAATCATTGGTACTTCAATAAATAGAATTTCTGAACTTTCTGAAGCTTTCACAGTAAATTTATCTGTTTGAGAAATTCCAGCAGCATCACGAGTTTGCAATGTATTTCCATCAATTTCTATCTCTCCATGAATGTTCATTGTATAAACCCCATGATTTTTACTTTTTAATTTATAAGTAAAACTTTTGTCTTTATCTAAATCTATTCTTGATAAAATAGCATCTTGATGGATTTTTAAACTATCTTCAAAGTCTTCATCAATTGAAGTAACTAAAGTTTGAAGTTTGTTCTTTCTGTCATCGCTATGAAATGATTTTTGGTCATATCTAGGTTTTACATTTTCTTTATTCGGTATGATCCAAATTTGAAATAAACTCAAATGTTCATTTTCAGAACCATTAATTTCAGAATGCTGAACTCCAGTTCCGGCAGACATTACCTGAACTTCTCCTGGCAACACTTTTTGCCATTCATCATGCATATTATCACGATGCTTTAATACACCTTTTAATGGAATGGTTATAATTTCCATATTGTCATGAGGATGTGTACCAAAACCCATTTTTGGGGCAATGATATCATCGTTTAGCACTCGGAGTGCTCCAAAATTTACTTTTTCTGGGTTATAAAAATTTGCAAAACTAAATGAGTGCGTTGCCTGTAACCAACCATGATTAGCAAAACCTCTACTATCTGCTTTATGTACTATTACTTTCATTTTTAATTTCCTTTATTCTTTCTGTTATTATCTCATTTTATCTAATAAATCACTTAATTGTTTCGCATCATTTTCTGAAAGATTCTTTATTAAATCGTCGTTAAAATCATCAGAAATATTCTTAAGCAATTGTTTTCCTTTGTTTGTAATTTCAATATGAACAATACGTCTATCTGTTTCACAACTTAAGCGTTCAATTAATCTTTTTGCACACAATTTATCCATAAGACGTGTAGCATTAGGTGCTCTATCTATCATTCTTTCTTTAATGGTTTGAACTTTTAAAGGTTCTTTTGCACCTTTTAAAATCCTTAAAATATTATACTGTTGTGGCGAAATGCCAAACGGCTTAAAAATCATATTTTGTTTGCTTGTAATCCAATTTGCAGTATAAAGAATATTGATTAAAGCCTTGACT
Source organism: Flavobacteriaceae bacterium (assembly GCA_037387865.1). Classification (GTDB taxonomy): domain Bacteria; phylum Bacteroidota; class Bacteroidia; order Flavobacteriales; family Flavobacteriaceae; genus Gilvirhabdus. The sequence continues at coordinate 11,835 of JARRKS010000034.1, read as the reverse complement.
CTATTATTGGTAAAACTTGAATTAATATCTTTAGAGATGTCTCCCATAATTATAGTGCATTATCAAATTTCTTTACTTCTTTCAATAAATTTTCATTCAATTCCTTATTGATAATTTTTCCATCTGAAAAATGATCTCCAAAATTTGGTAGAGAAAAACTTGCAACAATATTAGCATCATGTCTTGGAAACCTGTCTTTGGCAATTGCTAAAACTGAAGCTCCTCCTCTTCCTCCTGGTGATGCTGCCATTAATAGCATAGGCTTACCTGCAAACGTTTTTCCATCTATTCTTGACATCCAGTCCAACAAATTCTTAAATACTGCGGAATAAGCTCCATTATGTTCTGCCAAAGAAACTATTATCCCATCTGAAGTTTTAATTTGTTCTAAAAACTTATAAGCGTTTTGTGGCTGACCCATTTGCGCTTCTAAATCAACACCAAACAAAGGCATATCATAATCATTAAGATCTAAAATTGTTGCTTTTGTATTCTCAACCAAAGTTGAGGTGTATGTTGCTAATTGTTTATTTATTGATTGCTTACTGTTACTACCTGCAAAGGCTATAATATTTTTCATATTTCTATTAAATTTCTACAACAAATATATAACAAATATATTTATTTTCCAAGGAATATAATTCCATGTAATATATTTAACAAAACATTAGCATTATAGAGTTGATTGAAATGAAACTTTTGTATTTTAGCAGCACAAGAAATTGCTATAGAAAATAGGCTACCAATAATTTATCTAGTAGACAGTGCCGGAGTCTATTTACCATTGCAAGATGAAATCTTTCCAGACAAAGAGCATTTTGGTCGTATTTTTAGAAACAATGCTATTATGAGTAGTATGGGCATTACACAAATTTCTGCTGTTATGGGAAGCTGTGTTGCTGGTGGTGCCTACTTACCTATTATGAGTGATGAAGCTTTGATTGTAGATAAAACTGGAAGTATTTTTCTAGCTGGAAGTTATTTAGTAAAAGCAGCCATCGGTGAAAGTATAGATAATGAAACGCTTGGAGGTGCAACCACACACTGTGAAATTTCTGGAGTTACTGATTATAAAGCAAAGGATGACAAAGATGCTTTAGACACCATAAAAAACATAGTTGGTAAAATAGGTGACTTTGAAAAAGCCGGTTATAATAGAATTAAATCTGTAGAACCAAAAGAAAACCCCAATAACTTATATGGTATCATACCACATTCTCGATCAGATCAATATGATATGTATGAGGTTATAAAACGTCTTGTAGATAATTCAGAAATAGACGAATATAAAGCAGGTTATGGTAAAACCATTATTACTTGCTATGCCAGAATTGATGGTTGGGCTGTTGGTATTGTAGCCAATCAGCGTACATTGGTAAAAACAAAAAAAGGTGAAATGCAATTTGGAGGTGTTATTTACAACGACAGTGCAGACAAAGCTACCCGTTTTATTGCTAATTGTAACCAAAAGAAAATTCCGTTAGTATTTTTACAAGATGTCACTGGTTTCATGGTAGGAAGTAAAAGTGAACATGGTGGCATTATTAAAGATGGCGCAAAAATGGTCAATGCTGTTTCAAATAGTGTAGTTCCTAAATTTACTATTGTAATAGGTAATAGCTATGGTGCTGGTAACTATGCTATGTGTGGCAAGGCTTACGACCCAAGATTAATTGTAGCATGGCCAAGTGCAGAACTTGCAGTAATGAGTGGTAATAGTGCCGCCAAGGTACTATTACAAATTGAAAAGGCCTCATTAGAAAAACAAGGTGAAAAAATAACACCAAAAAAAGAAGAAGAACTTTTTAATAAAATTAAAGACAAATACGACCAACAAGTATCTCCATATTATGCAGCTGCTCGTTTATGGACAGATGCAATAATAGATCCAATAGACACTAGAAAATGGATTAGTATGGGTATAGAAGCCGCAAATCACTCACCTATTGAGAAAAAATTCAACCTTGGTATTATTCAGGTATAGTTTTATTTCTCACTAATTTTCAGTATCTTATGATTGTAATTCAATATTAAAATCATGGGACGTATTAAATCACTAAACAAGTGGGCAAATAGGCATACTTATTTACCACTTGACTTACTGCGCATTGCACTGGGTGTTTTTTTGTTTATTAAAGGCATCTCTTTTATGTCTGATAGTCAAATCTTAATGGACTTGTTTAAACCCATCCAGAATATGGCTGGTGGTATGATAACTGTACATTATGTTGCTCCTGCTCATTTTGTAGGCGGTATTTTAATTGCTTTTGGCTTATTAACGCGTTGGGGTATTATTGTCCAACTACCTATTTTAATTGGAGCTATAATTATAAATTTTGTTGGCGAAATGCATACTACAAATCTTATTTTGGCTATTATTACTTTTTTGGTTTGTGTGTTTTTTATGTTTTACGGTTCTGGCAAACGATCTTTAGATTATTATTTTAAAATGCAACAATAAAAACTATTTTAAATTTAATCTATAAAACCAGAAATGAGTGAAGTGTAATTTTCAGTGATTAAATACCTTATTTGAGTAATTTGAGCGTTTGTGAGCGTTGAACTTTTCCGTTGACAGTTTCAGAGAATTTTGGAAGAAAATAAATCTGCTTTGGTATTTCATACTCATCTAGTTTATCAAAAATTTGAGTTGGCAGTTCTGTTTTCTCACCTTCAACAACCAGAATGACTTTTTCACCAAACTTTTTATCTTCTTGAGAAGCTATAAAAAATCGATTTGTTAATTTATCTTCAATTTTCTTTTCTATACTTTCAGGAAAAATCTTAATTCCACCAGAATTTATAGCATTATCAAAACGTCCTAGCCATTCAAAAGCATTATCAGAATGCATCTTGATAATATCATTTGTAATAATTTGTTCGTTTGATATTTTGGGTGCACTGATAATTAGGCATTGTCTATCATCTTGAGATATCTTAATACTTGGCAAAGTCTTAAAATAAGATGCAGACAAAGATTGACCTTTATCAAAATTATTAAGTTTTCTAACGGCAATATGCGATACTGTTTCAGTCATTCCGAAAGTTTCATAAACATTAGCTTTGGAATTCTGAATCTTATTTATTAAATGTATGGATGCTGGAGCACCACCAATAATTATGGTTCTGATGTTATCACAATATTTTAATGAATTTTCCAACTGAAATGGTACCATTGCTCCAAAATCATAATGCTTTCCATAATCAAAAACAGGGTTTGCAGATGGTTCTACCATATCTAATTCAAGACCTAAAATCATTGCTCTTACCATCATCATTTTACCAGCCACATATTTGGTAGGCAAACAATGTAGCGCCGTATTTCCTGGTTCGAATTCAAAAAAATCTGCAGTAGAAATTGAAGAATTAACCATAGCCTGTTTACTTACTTTTATAGGCTTCGGTGAACCAGTAGAACCTGAAGTTTTGATAATCAAATAATCATTGTCGTCCAACCAATCTAATAAAAAATCTCCTATAACTTTTTCATAGGGCATACCTTCCTTTACCAAACTGTAAGCAACCTCTTTAAGTTCATCATGATTGTAATTAATATTGTTAAGTTTAAACCTTAAATGTATTTTGTCAAAAGTTGGAGTCATTTTTGGTACGATATTAGATGTACAAATCTAAAATATTTTAAAGGTATTAGGCCTATAATTAATAATAAATATCAATATATTTGAATCCAAGACCAAATTGAATGAACTAATAAACTCGTGTTAAAATACTACCAAGTTTATACCTATATCATTTAATTTTGACTGTTAATTTAGAATGAAAAGATGAAAAACCTTTTTGTAACATTTATTTTATTTCATTTTTTGGGGTATGCTCAAGATTTTTCGAATGAAGATTATATTTATTTAAAGCGTCACGAACACATTAAAATAGGACTGGCAGATCATAATTTTGATATTACTAAACAAATTTCTGAACAGGCTGAATATTTGAATGCAAAAAAATTATATTTCGCTAATGAGTCTATGGGATTTGACAGCTTTACAACAATAGAAGACATAAACGCATATACTTACTTACCAGAAAGTGATAGAAGTGTTAAAGTAGATTATATAGAAACAAAACGTGATTTTGATAATGGTGTTTTTTATAGTGACCAAGAGACTAAAATTTTTACGTTTCCAGCTGTTACAAAAGGTGCTATAACAAACTTGAGCTATAAAGAAGTTATTAAAGACCCACATTTTTTGGGTCTATTTCGTTACTCAACATTTGTTCCAACCAAAAGTGCTCAATTGTCCATCGAGTTTCCAAATAACGTCTCTATTGGTTATATTGATTTTCATACAGAAGATATTAATGTAGATTTTAAAACAGAAACTTCAGATAATATTACAACATATACTTGGACAGCCAACAATACCATTGGATATCAACCAGAAGATGATTCAGAATCTGCTTTATATTTCGTGCCACACATTATAGTATATATTAAAAATTATGAATATGAAGGTAAGCAATTTAATGTTTTAAATGATGTTAACGACCTTTACAAATGGTATGCATCATTAATTGAAAAAATAGACACAAAAGAACTAGAAAGTGTTTATAAAATAGCTGAAAACATTACAAAGTCATTGCAAACAGAAAAAGAAAAAGCTGAAGCTATCTTTAATTGGGTTCAGGATAACATCAACTACGTTGCTTTTGAAGACGGTTTAGGTGGTTTTATTCCGAGAGGCGCTGCTAGTGTTTGTACAAAACGCTATGGCGATTGTAAGGACATGGCAAATTTGCTTTATGAAATGTTAAGTCATGTAGGTATTGAAGCCTACAGAACTTGGATTGGTACAAGAGACAGACCATATACTTACTCACAGGTACCTACACCTATGGTAGATAATCACATGATCACTACGGTAGTATTAGATGGTGAAACCATATTCTTGGATGCAACAGATAGCTACGTACCATTTGGTATGCCAAGTGCATTCATTCAAACTAAAGAAGCGCTTTTAGGTATTAATAATGATACTTATAAATTAATAACTGTTCCTGTTCAAAAACCAGAACAAAGTGCAACAGAAGTTTCCAGTGTTATCAATATTGATGACAATATGGTAAAAGTTTCTGAAAAAAGATTACTTACTGGATATGAAAAAATTGATTTTATAACCGATTATTTATACAAAAAAGATACGAACACCGAAGAAGAATTTTTGAATACTACGCTTACACTTGGTAATAACAAAACAAGTTATCATAATATAAATAGAGAAAATTTTGACAATAAAAGCAATGCTTTAGAACTCTCATATGATTTATCAATAGAAAACTATGTGAAAAAAGTTAGTAACAAACTATTTATAAATTTAAATATTGATAAAGTTCTTTCTAAAAGTAAGATTGACATCAACGAGAAAAAATATGACAAGAAAATAGATCATACATATACAAAAAATTACACAACAACGTTAAACATACCTGAAGGATATTCAGCCAAATATATACCTGAAACAATTTCCTTTGAAAATCCGAATTATGGATATAAAATTTCCTATACTCAAGAAGGCAATAGTATTATTCAAAATAAATCTATTTATGTAAATACATTGCGTATAAGAAAACAGGATTTTGAGTCTTGGAACGAATTTATTAAAAGTCTTATTAAAGGCTATAAAAAAAGTATTATACTAGAACAAACACATGATTAAGAGAACCCTATTCGTACTGCTTCTTATAAGCACAAATTGCTTTTCACAATATTATAAATCTTATGATTGGAACGAAAAGCCACAATTGCATAGCATAACTCCTGAAGAAGAAAATGAACATTCTATTGGTATATTAAAAAAGAATATTGTAGAATATACATCTTCAGAATTTGGAACTGAAATGAAACTATATGAAACATTTCATAACATTACACGAGTCAATGATGAAAAAGGAATTGGGCAGCACAATACTGTGTATATCCCAATGTATGAAGTGATGAATGTTATTGACATTAAAGCACGAACAATTAACTCTAAAGGAAAAATCACATTATTGGATAAAAACAACATTAAAGAAATCAATAATGTTGAAGAATATGGAGATTTTAAAATTTTTGCTATTGAAGGTGTTGAAAAAAATTCTGAAATTGAAGTATTATACACTGTAGAGAAAGAAGCTAATTATTTTGGAAGTGAAACACTACAAAGTGATTACAAAATTAAAAATGCGCAATTTTTATATATCACAGGAGATTTAAATTCTGAAGTTAAAGCCTACAGAACAGATGCTGAATTTGAAACTGTAATTACAGACGGAAAAGCTTCAAAACTACTAGATGTAAAAGATATTCCAGCAATGATTGAAGAAGACTATGCTACTCCAAATGCTAACAAAATTGCTGTTGTTTACCAATGCTTTCCAAAAGGTCGAAATATGAATCAACAAATGTTTTGGGAAAATGTGGTTAACAATGTTGGTACAAAAGTATTCACAAATACAGTTCTTCCAAAAGCACAAGAAGACATTGAAACTATTATAGCTGGAAAAGAAAACTTAACAAACTATGAGAAAATAGTTCTTGTAGATAATTTTATAAAAACAAATTTTACAGTAGTTAAAAACAATAACGAAGAGCTTTCAGATATTAACTATATCTTAAAGAACAGATCTGCAAGCGATTTTGGCATCTTAAAAGTATATGCACAATATTATAAAGGTTTGGATATTAGGTGCGAACTCGTAATCACAGCGAACAGATTTGTTTACAAATTCGATCCAGATTTTTTTATCCCAAACATGCTACAAGATTTTTTAATTTATCTACCAGATGAAGATAAATATGTAGCACCTGATAGAATCGAATATAGAGTTGGTGAAGCACCATTTAATATTTTAGGAAATTATGGTCTTTTTATCGATGATGATCTTGGCTATTATTTCAGTAAAATAGTGCAGTCAGACCCAAATTATAGTGCTATAGAAAGAACTTTGAACATTTCTTTTAAAGACGATTTTGAAAGCGCTACAATTGAAGAACATCAGAAGTATACTGGACATTGGGCAGTGACTAACAGAGCTGTATTAAACTTATCTACTGATCAAGGTATCATGGAATTTAAAGACTATTTAACAGGATCTGGAATAGAAGATAAAGTCATAGAAAACTATGAAGTAAAAAACAGTGACATGAATCAAATGGAATATAACATTCCCTTTGTTGTTGAAAGCACCATAAGTTCAGAATCTATTATTGAGGATGCTGGTGATAGTTATTTATTTCAAATAGGAAAAGTTATAGGAACACAAAGTGAATTGTATCAAGAAAAAGAACGTGTAAACCCTATAGAGATGACCTATCCAAATCAATATGATTATACCATCACTGTAGATATTCCAGACGGTTATAAAGTTGAAGGTTTAAACAGTTTAAACATAGACAAAAGTTATATATCTAATGCTACAGATGAAAAACTATGCAAGTTTGAATCTAGTTACAAACTTGAAAAAGATAAGCTAATTGTAAACATTCAAGAGTTTTATAAATCAAATGAATATGATTTGCATAGATAGCAGTATCTTCCAGTATTTTATAATCTTCAGCAGGTGGTGCTTCTACTCTGCCAAATAATTTTTCTTTCCAATTGGTCCATCCATATTTTTTTGAAAGAATAAAAAGTATGATTGGAAATACTATAACCACAGGCATAAATACATCCACAAATCCAGCTGTTGTAGGATCTGATGTGTCTTTGAAAATAGAATGTGTTTGAAATGCTGTCCAGTCAGCTGTAACCAACAAAGCAGTAAATAAGTTGTTCGCCGCATGGAAACCTAAAGCAAGTTCCAAACCTTCATCCATTAAGGTCATAATTCCAAGAAACAGTCCAGTGCCAATATAGTAGACCATAATGATATAACCCAGTTTTTCAACTTCTGGATTGGCAAGATGCAATGAACCAAAAACCACAGATGTAATAATAAGAGGAACCCATTTGTTCTTTACAATCACCCCTATACCTTGCATCAAATATCCTCTAAACAAATACTCTTCAAAACTGGTTTGCAATGGCACAAAAATTACAGCTATCAAACAAAGTATTAAAAAAGGCACCAATTTAAAATTTAAGACAAAATCTTCTGGGGTTAACAAATAATCCAGAAGCACTAAACCACTTGAAAGCACACCCCAAAAAATGAAAACAAACCAAAAGCGTTTCCAATCTATTTTTGGTCTTGATGTGGTTAAATGTGTAATAGATTGCTTATGTATGTATTTGGCAACAAATAACACAGCAACTAAACCAACGGCAAAAGACAATAACATTAAGAACAAGTTTAAATTTGGTTCTAAAAGTGACATCAATTTAGATTCATCAAGTTCAGCTAAACTATCCCCATTTTGAAAGGCCTTATAAAAAACAGCCGCCGTAAATGGTATTTGACCAACAACAACCCCAATAATTACTATAATTAAACCTACCAAATATCGCCACCAATCGTGAAGAACATTAAATGCTTGTGCTATATACATATCTATAATTTAAATTTCCAATTTTTATAATTATCATATCGCAATGTACCATTTTTTACTTTTAGTGGACAAGCAAAATTATTAGTAAATAAGCCTCCAGTACCCAAACCCTGATACATATTGTTATGTTTTGTATAAGTATATTGTGCAATGGCATTTAATCCAACATTACTTTCCAGTGCACTCGTAATCCACCAACCAATATTCATTTGCTCTGCCAAACTAATCCATTCATTACTTCCACGAAATCCTCCAACTAAACTTGGCTTTAATATGATATATTGCGGATTTATCATTTGTAGTAACTTTTGCCTTTCTGTTACAGAAAAAACACCAATTAATTCTTCATCTAAAGCAATTGATAATGGCGAATGTTCACATAAATAAGCCATTTCTTGTGGTTGACCTTGTTTTATTGGTTGTTCAATAGAATGCAAATCGAGTTCAGATAGCTGTTTTAATTTTTCTAAAGCACCATCAACTGAAAATGCGCCATTAGCATCTACTCGCAATTCAATATCGTTTGCAGAGTATTCTTTCCTTATAGATTTTAAAAGACTTATTTCCGTTTGAAAATCTATTGCTCCAATCTTCATTTTAATACACTTGAAACCATCTTCAATCTTTTCCCTTATTTGCTGTTTCATAAAGGCTTTGCTTCCCATCCAAATCAATCCATTAATAGGAATTGAAGATTTTCCTTTGGTAAATTCCGAAGGAAATAAATCAAACATCGTATCACTTTCTAAAGATTTGAAAGCCATTTCAAGCCCAAATTGAATGCTAGGAAGTTCGACAAGCTCACTGACCAAGTTTTCCAAACCTAAATGAATGTTCTCACAAGCCCAATTTAGTTTTTCTTCATAATCGGGTCTATCATCAACAGATAAACCTCTGAAAATGGCACATTCACCAATACCTTGTTTATTCTCATTTTTTAAAATAATGAACCAAGTTTCTTTTGTCTTTAAAATACCTCGCGAAGTACCGCTAGCTTGTTTAAATTGAAGAATATATTTATGATACGCTGCTGTCATGTAAAGCTCAAAAATACTTAATTAATTTTGTATTTTTATCTTCAAATTAAAGTAATGCAATCACCCGAATTTCCAAATATCATTCTATTAGCCATTCCATTTTTTATTTTGGCTATGTTGGTAGAATTATTTTTTACTACAAGAGAGAAATTTAAGGAAACAAAAGGTTATGAACCTAAAGATGCCTTTGCTTCTATTGCTATGGGTTTGGGTAATGTGTTTCTTGGGTTTTTGAGTAAAGCGATTGTTTTAGGTGCATTTTTACTGATTTATGAAAACTTTAGATTTTTTACGATTCCGATAGCTTGGTGGAGTTTTGCATTGATATTTTTTGCAGACGATTTGTCATACTATTGGTTTCATCGTATTTCGCACGAGTGTAGATTGTTCTGGGCATCTCACGTAGTTCACCATTCCTCACAACATTATAATTTGAGTACTGCTTTGCGCCAAACCTGGTCCGGTGGATTTTATTCTTTTATATTTTGGTTATGGCTCCCATTATTAGGTTTTCATCCAGCAATGATCATGCTGCAGATGTCTATCAGTTTATTGTATCAATTTTGGATTCATACCGAAGCCATTGACAAAATGCCAAAATGGTTTGAAGCAATTATGAATACGCCGTCTCATCACCGCGTACATCATGGTAAAAACCCTTTATATTTAGATAGAAATCATGCAGGTATTCTTATTATTTGGGATAAACTATTTGGTACGTTTCAACCAGAACTTAAAGACGAAAAAGTCATTTATGGCTTGGTAAAAAACATCAACACTTACAATCCGATAAAAATCGCTTTTATTGAATGGTACAATATGTTTAAAGATGTGTTTTCTGGAAAAAAACCTTTTAAAGACAGGTTGCTATATCTTACAAAACCACCTGGTTGGAAACATGATGGCACAGGTAAAATCTCTGATGACTTAAGGGAAGAATGGTTTATTGAAACAAATAAGAAAAGCTAATAGTAAGATTGAACTTCTGATTATTTTATTATGCTTTTTAAATGATCTGATAATCGCAGTGTTAATGCTACTAATGTAAGTGTTGGGTTTGACGCAGCAGAAGTTACATAGCATCCAGATCCCGCAATAAACAAATTTGAAATACCATGTACTTTGCAATCTGAATCTACAACTCCATCTTTAGGATTATTGGACATTCTTGTTGTACCCATGTGATGCCAACCGCCATTTGTACTATCAGGAAAAGTATCATCGGTTTCGTCTCTCAAGAATTCATAAAACTTTACTCTTCCTATATTAGCAATACCTACCTGTTGCGCAAAAATTTGGAAAATTCTCCGAACACTATATTTATCAAGTGCTGTCAATTCCCAATGAAGATCAGCTCTTGGTACACCTAATTCATCTTTTTCATTGTTTAATGTAACTCTTGAATTTGGATTAGGAGCTTGTTCTATTCTTATTTTGAGTTCATAAGCTCGTTCAATTGCTCCTTTTTCGTTTTTAGCTTTTTGGGCAGCTTCACCCCAATTTGCAAACATATTGTCCCAGCTTTTTCTTGGGTCATCATCTTGCCAAGTCTCCATTCTTGGCTTTCTATATTTCGCGACACTCAATGGCAAAAAAGAAACTGTTCCATTTAATATTTTTTCTTTTGCTTGGACTTTTTCTGTAATGGCTAACTCTGCAGCAGCTTTAGTGATTCCATATTTCCAAGAGTATAAATCTGTGGGAAACGGCTTTAACATCCATAGTTCAGCACAAGAAACTTCCAAATGTTCTTGGAAATACTTTCCAACTAAATCTTTGTCATTCCCTAAACCCTTTGATGACTGTGAATTTGATGCAAGTAACATCCTAGCATTTTGTATTGCTCCACATGCCATTATAAAATATTTTGCTCTAACTCTGTGAGTTTTTCCAGAATGGTTTTTTACAACAACTTCTTTAATACTAGAAATGTTATCTTCAGTTTTAATATCAACTACGTTAGCATATGTATAAAGATGAATATTTTTTGCATTCAGAATATCTTCTTTATATATATTACCAAATCTAGCTTGACTAAACTGCCACATTTTATTCCAAATTATTTTTTTATCAAAAGGATAAGGAGTTAAATTAGGTAACTCATTATTCCAATACTCATAATCATAATTGTATGGTCCAAGTTTTAATACTTTATTTGCTTTCTCATAAAATGAATCAAGATCTTCTTTATTAATTGGCCAACCACTATTTGGAACCCAATGACGTTTTTTAAAATCAATTGGGTCAAAAGGTGTGCACATACCTGCCCAATGTCCAGTTGTCCCACCAAAATAATGGAGACGTGCAGAT
>JARRKS010000033.1:0-7315 GCA_037387865.1 Flavobacteriaceae bacterium | reverse complement strand
AATTTAAAAAACACTTTTTCATGTGGTTAGCAATGGTATAGACAAGTGCTTCCTTTAATTCACCTTCTTCCCATGTATTAGCAACGTCTATCATGGTCTTTATATTGTTACCATAAAACCTGTATTTAGGATGATTTTGAGGATATTTTAAAGGCTCTGGACGTTCTGCCAACATTTCTTTTGAAGGCTTATCAAATGGTGAATCTGCATCCAGTTCAAAATTAGACATGATAAATAATTGATCCCAAAGTTTATGCTGAAAATCTGGAACGTCACGCAAATGAGGTTGCATGTTTCCCATTACTGCTATAATGGCTTTGGCCAATTTGTTTCGCTCTTCCTTTGTTTCACGAGTTTTAGCGTGATTTATCATTTTTTGAATATGGCGTCCGTATTCTGAAAAAACTAAAGGCTTATAACTCCTTCAACATTTTCTATAACTTCTTTGTACTTTGTAACAACAACTTCTGGATCTCTCAAAAGAACATTAATAGATATACTGGTGTATTTTCTGTTTTTGCTTTCTATTGTATTTATAACAGCTCCCATATTGTTAAAGATAGCTTCTATTTCTGCTATTTTCTGAATATCAGATTTTACAATAAATTTGTATAAATACTCCGCTGGCCAAGTATTGGTTTCGTAAAGTTGACTCTTTAATTTTTCGTAAAATTCTTTTTGATTTTCGCTCTTGCTCATTGTCATTTATTATGCTGCAAATATACTGTTTACTTTGCATTTTTTATTTATGATTTTAATTCCGAATTTTACACTTAAAATCTTGCCAATTTGAATACTAAAAAAATAGTGATTACTGGTGGTCCTGGTACTGGGAAAACATCGGTAATTAATGAGCTAAAGAATAGAGGCTATTATTGTTTTGAGGAAATAATAAGAACACTAACAACTGAAGCCAAAAAAGAAAGTGATGCTTCTATGCATATTTCAAATCCAATTGCTTTTGTTAATGATCCATTGCACTTTAATATGCAATTACTTAATGGACGCATAGAGCAATTTACACAATCAGGATTTTTAACGCATAAAAAAAGTTTTTTTGATAGAGGAATTCCTGATGTTTTAGCCTATATGGAATTTTTTGAGCAGCCTATTAATAACGATTTTATAAAGGCTTGTAATAATCATAAATATACACATGTATTTATTTTGCCTCCTTGGAAAGATATTTATACATCAGACAACGAAAGATTTGAAACCTTTGATGAAGCTTTAAAAATTCATGATTGTTTGGTAAATATATATCACAACTTTGGATATAATATAATTGATGTCCCATTTGGAAATGTTTCGAGCCGTACTAACTTTATTATAGATAATATTTAAATCTGGTGCAAAATCCTATAAACATATTAGAGCAATACTGGAATTTTACTGAATTCAAACCGCTTCAAGAGGACATAATAAATAGCGTTTTAGATGGTGAAGATACATTTGCTCTTTTACCAACAGGTGGCGGAAAATCTATTTGTTTTCAAATTCCAGCTTTAATAAAAGAAGGAATTTGTATAGTGATATCTCCATTAGTTGCATTAATGAAGAATCAAGTTCAAACGCTTAATGTTAAAGGCATAAAAGCGATAGCGCTTACAAGTGGTATTTCTTATAACCAGTTAGACACACTTTTGGACAACTGTATTTATGGTAATTATAAATTTTTATATCTATCTCCTGAAAGATTGCAACAAGAATTAGTTCAAGACAGAATAAAGCAAATGAACGTAAATTTGATTGCTGTTGATGAGGCACATTGTATATCGCAATGGGGAAATGACTTTAGACCAGCATATAAGAACATTCAAATTTTAAGACACTTACAGCCAAATGTAAATGTTATTGCGTTAACCGCTTCAGCTACTTCTGTTGTAGTTGATGATATTGTTAATGAGCTAGATTTTATTAGTCCTAAAATCTTTAAACAATCTTTTGCAAGACCAAATTTATCTTATGAAGTTTATGATGAAAATGATAAGTTTTATAGAATTGAACGTATTTTAAAAAATGATGATTTTTCAGCTATTATATATGTAAGAAGTAGAAAGTTGACTTTAGAAATTAGTAACCATCTTAACTCGAAAAAAATAACATCTACATTTTTTCACGGAGGACTTTCTAACAAGGAAAAAGATGAACATTTAGATGAATGGCTCAATAACCGAAAACAGGTTATGGTTGCTACCAGTGCTTTTGGAATGGGCATAGACAAGCCAGATGTAAAAACCGTTATTCATTTTAATTTGCCTGAAAGTATTGAAAGTTATTTTCAAGAGGCAGGTCGCGCAGGTCGTAATGGTGATATGGCAAAAGCCATTATTTTAAAAAATAAAAGTGATGAGCAACTGGTAAAAAGTCAGTTTTTAAATGTTCTTCCTAACGTAGATTTTGTAAAACAGGTTTATAATAAGCTCTGCAACTACTTTCAAATTGCTTATGGCGAAGGTGAAAATCTTACACAAGATTTTAATTTTAATGCCTTTTGTAAAATATATAGTTTCAATACTATTTTGGCCTACAATGCCTTGCAAATTTTAGACAGAACAAGTGTTATCAATCTTTCAAAACAGTTTAATCGTTCTACAACAATTCAGTTTATTATAAATGGAAATGACGTTTTTAAATATATTGAAAAACATCAGAATTTAGAAGTCATTATAAAGTCTTTACTCCGAACTTATGGAGGTATTTTTGAGCACAATACAAAAATAAACACCATATTAATAGCCAACAAAGCTTCTGTTTCAGAAGATGATTTAATAAAATCTCTAGAACAATTAGAAAAAGATGAGATTATTAAATTAAATCAAACAAAAACCGATGTACAGATTACATTTATTGAACCTCGTGAAGACGACAAAACCATAAATAGAATTTCTAACATAATTAAACAACAGAATCAATTAAAATACAAGCAAGTGCATGCCGTTTTAGATTATATAAATAATGACAAATTATGCAGGAGCGTGCAACTTTTAGAATATTTTGGTGAAGAAGATATAAAGCCTTGTGGTAACTGTTCTGTTTGTAACAATAAAGAAGAAGAAACAACAAACGATGAAACGGAACTTAAAAACCATATTATAGAAACATTACAAATGGGTGATTTTTCATCAAGAAAAATAGCCGAAACATTAAATTGTAGTGAATCTGTAATAATTCATATTTTAAAAGAGCTTTTAGAATACAATATTATTTCAATAACAAACAGAAACACATATAAACTTACGCACTTATGACGAATGCTTTGAGGATAATATTTATGGGAACACCAGAATTTGCAGTAGCTACCCTGAAGATATTACTGGAAAATAATTATAATATAGTTGGTGTCATTACTGCGCCAGATAAGCCTGCTGGTCGTGGAAGAAAACTACATGAAAGTGCAGTAAAACAGTATGCTAAAACTCAAGGTTTAAAAATTTTGCAGCCTACAAACCTAAAAAATGAAGACTTTATTTCAGAATTGAAATCTTTAAAAGCAAATCTTCAAATTGTAGTTGCATTTAGAATGTTACCAGAAGTAGTTTGGAAAATGCCAGAATTTGGTACTTTTAATTTGCATGCCTCTTTATTACCCAATTATCGTGGAGCAGCACCTATTAACTGGGCTATTATTAACGGTGAAACAAAAACAGGAGTATCAACTTTCTTTATTGATGATAAGATTGATACTGGAGAAATGATTTTACAGGAAGAAGTTGACATAGATTCAAATGAAGATGCTGGAAGTTTACATGATAAATTAATGAATATAGGAAGCCTGCTTGTTTTAAAAACAGTTGAACTAATAGAACAAGGAGATTTCTCTACAAGACCGCAACCTGAAACTGGAAATATTAAAACTGCATATAAACTTAATAAAGACAATTGTAGAATAAACTGGGGTAATTCAATAGATAAAATCTTTAATAAAATAAGAGGATTAAGCCCTTATCCTGGTGCTTGGACTGTTTTACAAAATGGAAGCGATATGTTGGATGTTAAAATATACAAAAGTGAAAAAGAATATTTTACTCATGAGCTTGAAATTGGTCAAGTCATTACTAATAAAAAGGATATTAAAGTTGCTGTTAAAAATGGATATATCCTTATAAAAGAAATACAGCTTCCAGGCAAGCGAAAAATGGATGCAATTTCTCTATTAAATGGCTATCATTTTGAAGCAAACGCAAAAATGCTCTAAACCCTTATTATTGTTGATATTTCGTAAAATTCGATAAAATGCATCATCTTTATTAACAAATGCCCAAAGTTATCAACAAAAACACGTATTTCCCTTGCTATTACTTGCGTGATTACATAATCCGTATAATTTTGTAGAGGATTTAACAAAATGTTTAACCACAATTAATTAATAATTAAATTTTATATTATGAACAAAACAGATTTAATCGATGCTATGGCAGAACACGCAGGAATTACTAAAGCAGCAGCTAAAAAAGCTTTAGAATGTGCGTTAATAGAAATTGAAGGAGCTTTACAAAAAGGTAACAGAGTTTCTTTAGTAGGATTTGGATCTTGGTCAGTTTCTCAAAGATCAGCTAGAGACGGTAGAAACCCTCAAACTGGTGAAACTATCAGAATCAAAGCTAAAAAAGTAGTTAAATTTAAGGCTGGATCAGATTTATCAAGTGCAGTAAACTAGTTTTTACTTCTTTATAAATAAAAAAAGCCTTCTAAATTTAGAAGGCTTTTTTTATTTATATTAGTTGTAATGATTTGTTTTTAATTAAAAAATTGTTAGCTTTCATTATAATTTCTTCAAAATTATGATTACAATAAAACCAAAAAAAGGTGATTTGTTAATCGCAGAACCATCAATAATTGGAGACATGTCCTTTAATAGGTCTATCATTTTATTGGCAGATCATACACAAGAAGGGTCTATTGGTTTCATTTTAAATAAACCGTTAAACTATACTATTAATGAACTTATACCTGAAATCGAAGCAAATTTCAAGGTATATAATGGCGGCCCTGTAGAACAGGACAATTTATATTTTATTCATAAAATCCCTGAAATTATTCCGGGTAGTATTGAAATTTCACTTGGCATTTATTGGGGTGGTGATTTTAATAAAGTCGTAGAACTTATTGCTAACAATGAAATTGATGATAGTGATATTAGGTTCTTTCTAGGGTATTCTGGTTGGGATTCTACACAATTAGAAAATGAATTAAAACTTAATTCTTGGTTGGTAAGCAAGAATATTTATGAAAAAGGAATCATTGAAAAAGACTATGAAACCTTTTGGAAAGAAAAAATGCTGGAATTAGGTGGTGATTATAGCATCTGGTCTAATGCTCCAGAAAACCCAAGTTTCAATTAGCTAATCTAATTTTTACATTCAATCTTTGTATTAACATTTTTGATATATCATTTGTAAATTCCTTCTTTCTATATTTTGAAATGGGCTGAATGCCAACTATAACATTAGTTAAAAACAATTCATCTGCTTTTTGAAGCTCAAATGGAGAAATTGACGCCTCCTCAAAACTATATTCTGGTATGGACTGAAGAATTTCTACAACCTGTTTTCTCATAACACCTTTTAAACAACCGTCTATTAATGGTGGTGTTTTAATCCTATTATTTTTCACGATAAAAATGTTTCCATTAAGAGCTTCAACAACATTCTTATTTGTATTTAATATCAAGCAATTATCTAAATTGTTTTCTTTAGCATAAATACTAGCAACAACATTAAGTGCTTTATTATTTGTTTTTAAGGTTGACAATAAACTTGGTGATATATAATAATCTTTAAATAAATCAACTTCATAACTTTCTTCACTAATGCTGTATATATCTTCTGTAAGGCTTTGACAAGAAATAATATAACTTATATCGTTTGTCATAGGTAAATATAGGCCACCCTCATTTCTGTGTATATTAATTTTTACTTTTGCAGAAGAATTTAAAAGGGTGTTAGCGTTTAGTGTTTTAATGATTTCATTTTCTAAAAATTCAATAGTAAAGTTCATTGGGATTTCCATACGCAGAATACGCATAGAAGCCATTAATCTAAAATAATGATCTTCAAAAAATAAAGGTTTCCCACTTAATATTTTAATGGTTTCAAATAGCGAGTCTCCATAATTATAACCTCTATTATTAAAGGTTAATACCTCTGCTCCAATAATTATGTTTCCGTTAAAATTAATCATAAAAAAGTCCCGAAATATTCGGGACAAATATACTCTAAATTAATAATCTATTTTATGCAGATCCTAGCACTTGTTTCAAATCTGAAATCTGATTTTCCCATAGCATTTTAGCTTCTTCCACTTCATCTTCTTCGGCAAAATCTGCAACCATTAATGACACATCTTTAGTAATTTCGTCTACTTGAATCCTAATTTCAAAAAAACTAGCATCTTCGTCATCATTTACCCATTTGAATTTTACACGTTCACCACTTTTCTTACTTACTAATTTAGCTTGCTCTTCTGCTCCATCCCAAATAAACCTAAATAGCTCACCTCGTGAATTCACATTATCTGCAAACCATTCAGACAAACCTGACGGTGTAGATATGTATTGATAAAGTAATTGAGGAGATGCATGTATTGGAAATTCTAGTTCAAATTTAATTTTCTCGTCCATAAAAGCATTTAAAATTTATTTCGCTCAATATATACATTAATTAATAAGTTTTAAAACTATTTTAAAAAATATTTTAGCAAATTAATTCTTTGCTTGCAATAATATTGTTTTTATATTTGCAGCCTCAATTTTAAGGCGAGGTAGCTCAGTCGGTTAGAGCGTCGGATTCATAACCCGGAGGTCACGAGTTCAATTCTCGTTCTCGCTACTAAATTCAAGGACTAAAGTATTAGTCCTTTTTTTATTTCTAATAACTTTGTTGATAATTTTAGTGAGCTTTATTGGTTTGATTTGTTATTTTATTTAATTATGGATAAATTAGTTGTAACTTAATCGCTTAATCAATCTATTATGAAAAAAACTACTTCAAGAGACCTTACAAAAAAACTTACTCGATATTCAGCATTATCAGCAGCCATTGCCGGTGTTTCAAATATTAATAGCCAAATTATTTACAGTGGTATTGTTGATATCAATAGTGCTAATGAATATTATAATAATAGTTATGGTTTAGATTTAGATGGTGATGGAAATGTAGATTTTGTTTTATCTCATAATTATTATTCTCAATTTTATTATAATTTTTTAACCTTTAATGTAAATTTTGCAAACAATCCCCAAAATGCCGTTATTGGTAGCCTTGAGATGTATATTTATCCTTTTGCTTTAAATCAGAATGATGTAATATCAAAT
>JARRKS010000032.1:0-6944 GCA_037387865.1 Flavobacteriaceae bacterium | reverse complement strand
CTTTAATATTCCCATTTAATTTTTCAACCCAATTTGTGCCTCCATCAATAGTTTTATAAACTCCACCACTGGTAGCAACCCATAACATATCAGAGTCATTTGGATTCATATAAATATCGTTCATGCTTGAAGGTGAGTTTGATGTATTTAGGTCTGTAGTATCCCATGTAGCACCACCATCAATAGATTTCATAACACCAACGCTGAAAGAATCGTTAGCATCATCATCTCCAGTTGCAATGTAAATGATGTTAGAATCGTTATAATCTATGGCTATTCCAGAAACACCTATTTGTGGTAGTTGATCAGACAACGGTGTCCAAGTCAAGCCAGAATCTGTAGATTTCCAAATACCTCCGGCAGGAGCGCCTGCATAATAGGTTGTTGGAACAAGTGGGTCAACAATAATTGAATTTACTCGACCTTGACCAGAAGACCATGAGCCTGTGTTAACATGATTAAAAGGCCCAATAGGTTGCCAATTGCTCAAGTCTGATAGTACTGATTTATTTTGTTCTTGCGCTCTGTAAGCAAGCCACGTATTCCACAACTCTTTTTGAGTTGGCAAGGTACCATCCTTTTTTACAAAATCTTTCCAAAAAACTTCCCATCGCTTAAAGGGTTTATAACCACTACCCTTAATATTTGGATCTCTTGTTTCCCAATAGTTATCGAACGCATTAACAATTTCCTGAAAGGTAACTGGATTTGATGATCTTCTTTGCTCGGTATTTAAGTTTTGCATCCAGGGAGCATCTTGATTAAATTGTGCTTGGGTAAAATAAAAAGAGAGGAAAAAGGAAAATAAGTAGAGTTTTTTCATAGCAAAGGACTTTTTTCAAAAATAAATAAATTCGTTATTACTAATGCAAAAAATAACACTATTTCCTATTAAAAGAGTGTTTAAAATATGTTTTTAAGGTTTTTGAATATTTTGAGCTTCTTTTTCAAATTTTTTATTTATCTGAAGGTTAAAATTGGAAAAGGCGATGAGTAGTTCTTTGGTTACTGGTAAAACATATGTTTTATCACCATTGAATAAACGAGAATTACTTTGAAGTTTATAAATTTTTGTTTCTAATTCTTTAATCCTAGCCTGTATTGCAGGTGTATTTATTTCTTCAGGAAGGGTTTCTTTAAAGTCTTTGACTAATGCATCTAATAGTTCAGGGTTTTCACTAAAAAAAGTAATATTTCCTTGTTTTAAATTTTCTATGTGACCTTCTAAATCTGTATAACTTGTCCAACTAGAGAATAAAGCTTGAGCTTTCTCGTCGAGAACAAATTCTATATAGTCAAGTTTAGAAATATCATCTTTAGATATTCTTAAAGTATCTTTTAAGTTTGAAGAACTATCTTGACCTTCATCTTTTACTTGATTACAACCAACAAATAGGAACAATGAAAATAGAATATATAAAAACTTCATTTTTTAAAGCTGAATGAATTACAAATATATTGTATTAGTTAAGTATTACTGAACGCTTTTTAAGTTAATTTTTAAACGGCTTCAATAAAATCTTATTATTTTTACCGACTATTAAATTATTTATATGTCTTCTAAAATATTAATTCTTGGAGCTTGTGGACAAATAGGTTCTGAACTAACCCATGAGCTTCGTTTAATATATGGGAATGAAAATGTAATTGCTAGCGATATAAGCTATGCAAATTTAGAAGTTGTTAATTCTGGTATATTTGAGATTACTGATGCTACAGATTATACTTCAGTAAAAGTTTGCATTGAAAAACATAATGTTGATACTGTTTATTTAATGGCAGCTATGTTGAGTGCTGTAGGTGAGAAATATCCAATGAAAGCTTGGGATTTAAATATGAACTCGCTTTTCAATGTTTTGAATTTGGCTAAAGATAAGTTTATCAAAAGAATTTTTTGGCCATCAAGTATTGCCGTTTTTGGACCTACAACACCTAAAGAACAAACACCGCAATTTACAACTATGGAACCAACCACAGTTTATGGAATTACAAAGCAAGTTGGTGAACGATGGTGTGAGTATTATCACAATAAATACAATGTTGATGTGAGAAGTTTACGATATCCGGGCATTATAAGCTGGAAAACTCCACCAGGCGGAGGCACTACAGATTATGCAGTAGAAATATATCACAAAGCCATAACAGAAGGGCACTATGAATGTTTTTTGTCTGAAGAAACCAAATTACCAATGATGTTTATGGAAGATGCAATAAAAGCAACCATAGATATTATGGCTGTAGATGCTGAAAGAATCAAAATTAGGTCTTCATATAATTTGGCAGCAATAAGCTTTACGCCAAGCGAAATTGCACATTCAATAAAAGAAAAAATAAAAGAGTTTACGATAAATTACAATCCTGATTATAGACAACTTATTGCAAATAGTTGGCCTAAAAGTATTGACGATTCTCACGCTAGAAATGACTGGAATTGGAAGCATAGTTACAGTTTGTCGAAAATTACAGATAAAATGCTTTTGGAGCTTGGGAAAAAGTATGTACAAAACATAGAGAAATCTAAATAATTGTATATTTGAAACAACCAGTTTAACCTATTTATGATGTTAGAAAATTTTTGGTTTAATGTTCAATATGGAATAAATCATGTTTTAGACATTAATGCGTATGACCATGTCTTGTTTTTAATTGTATTATCTGTACCTTATATTTTCAAGGACTGGAAACGAGTTTTGGTTTTAGTTACAGTCTTCACTTTAGGACATTCCTTATCACTTGTTTTGGCTGCATATAATGTTGTAAAAATTAATAGTCAGTTGGTTGAATTTTTAATTCCAATGACTATTTTAATTGTTGCACTATTTAATCTTTTTACAGCTGGAAAAGGAGCACAAAAAAACAAGGTAGGTGTTTTGTTTTTTTCAACACTTTTCTTTGGACTCATCCATGGACTTGGTTTTGCTCGAGAATTTCAACTAATGGTTGGAAAATCTGAAAGCAAATTAGAAACACTCATAGAATTTGCTTTAGGAATCGAGATAGCTCAAATTATTATTGTGTTTATTGTATTGTTTTTAGGGTATTTAATTCAAACAATTTTTAGATTTTCAAAACGTGATTGGATAATGGTAATATCTGCTGTTGTTGTTGGGTTGGTAATTCCGATGGTTATAAACAGCGAGTTTTTGTCTTAAATAAATTAAGAAATCTAACTTAACTTTGGTAAAACTTTAACTTACAAGCATTGTAATTGAAATACTAACGGATTATCTTCGTTATACTAACGGAAAAAATGTCGGAAAAAAAGCAACTTAAATATGATAAGGCTTACTTGAGAATAGCCAAAGAATGGGGTAAACTTTCTTATTGCAAACGCAAGCAAGTTGGAGCACTCATTGTAAAAGACAGGATGATTATTTCTGACGGTTATAATGGAACACCAACTGGTTTTGAAAATTTTTGTGAAGACGAAGACGGTTATACCAAATGGTATGTGCTTCATGCAGAAGCAAACGCTATCCTAAAAGTAGCATCGTCAACTCAATCTTGTAGAGGAGCTACATTGTATATAACAATGTCTCCTTGTAAGGAATGTAGCAAATTAATTCATCAAGCTGGTATTGTAAGAGTAGTTTATGGGCAAAGCTATAAAGACGATTCGGGCGTAAAGTTTTTAGAAAAAGCAGGTATTGAACTTGAATTGATAGAGGATTTAAACTAATAAAGGCATGTCTTATAAAAAATTTTTACCACTTATTTTAGGCGTTGCTATTGCAGCAGGCATCTTTATTGGAGGCAAATTAAATTTCACTGATTCTCCAGATAGACTTTTCTCTTCAAACAGTAAAAAAGACAAACTCAACAGGCTTATTGACTATATAGATTATGAATATGTAGATGAAGTTAACACAGATAGTATTGTTGATGTTACAGTTAATGGAATTTTAGAAAACCTTGATCCTCATTCGGTTTATATACCAAAAGAAGATTTAAAGCGTGTTACAGAAAACATGAAAGGCGATTTTGTGGGTATTGGCATTAATTTTTATACCTACAGAGATACTATAACTGTAATTAGAGCTGTGAAAGATGGCCCTAGTGATAAAGCAGGCATTAAAGGAGGAGATAGAATCGTATTTGCAAATGGAGATTCAATATTTGGAAAAAAATTAACCGACGAGCAAATAGTAAATCATCTTAAAGGTCCAATGAACTCATTAGTAAAATTAAAAGTTTACAGAAGAGGAGAACCAGAACTTTTGGACTTTACTATAAAGAGAGATCATATTCCTATTAAAAGTGTTGATGCAGCATATATGCTAAATGACAAATTGGGCTATATTAAAATTAATCTCTTTGCAGAATCTACTTATAAAGAGTTCAAAGAGGAATTGAACAAATTATTGGATTTAGGAATTACAGAATTGGTTTTAGATTTAAGAGATAATCCAGGAGGTTTTATGGCTATAGCCGAACAAATAGTAGATGAATTTTTAGAAGATGACAAGCTCATTCTATTTACAAAAAATAAGCGTGGTAAAATAGAAAAGACTTTTGCTACCAAAAAAGGAGATTTTGAAAAAGGCCAGGTGTATGTGCTAATTAATGAAAATTCTGCATCAGCCAGTGAAATTGTTGCAGGAGCATTACAAGATAATGACAAAGGAGTAATAGTTGGTCGTCGCTCATATGGTAAAGGTTTAGTGCAAAGAGAAATGGATTTAGGTGATGGTAGTGCAGTAAGACTAACAGTTTCTAGATATTATACGCCTACAGGAAGATCGATTCAAAGAGCATACGATAATGGGAATGATGATTATTTTGACGATTATTTTGAAAGGTTAGAAAGTGGAGAGCTTCTCGATTCAGAAAAAATAAAAGTGGCAGATTCATTAAAATTTACAACGCCAAAAGGTAGAATAGTTTATGGCGGTGGCGGTATTATGCCAGATATTTTTGTGCCTATAGATAATAGTATGCAAAATGAAACTTTAACTTATCTGAATAGACGAGGGTTTATTAGTTATTTTGTATTTGAAGAACTTGAAAAAGATAGAACAAAATATGAAGGGTTAGAAAGACAGGATTTTATAGATAATTTTATCGTAGATGATGATTTTGTAGTGGCTTTTCAAGACTATTTAAATATGCGAACAGAATCCCGAATAACTTTTGTTGCTTACCATGAAGAAATTAAACAATATATAAAAGCAGCGTTGGGCGATCAGCTTTTTGGGAATGGTGCTTTTGAAGAAATAATAAATGAATCAGATTTAATGATTGAGGAAGTTATTAATTATAGTGAAGAACATAAACAAGATTAAATCTTATCATGTATTTTAGTATGTTCACCATTATTCCAAAGGGTTAATATATCTGTTGCAACTTGTGCACCGCTTCCAGCTGCAATTGCAAATTGACTTCGCCAACCAGCTAGAGTTCCTGACACATACAAACCATTTTCTATAAGATGATCTGTATTTTTTAACCAAATTCTATTTTTTTCTGGTTTTGCTCTTGGATGAGGCTCTATGTATTTTTCTAATCCTTCAATAGATATTAAGTCTGAATACCCAACAGCAATAACCACAATTTTTGAAGTATAACTATTTTTATTGGTTTCAACCAGAAAATCGTTGTTTAAACGAGATAGTTTAAACACTTTCTCCTTATTAATTTGGCTAACATGAGAATATTGATTTTTTAACTTTTCTATCCCACTTTTCAATATACTTTTTCCAGTAGTGTTTTCAGGAATTCCTAAAACATTATTCAGTAAAGCTTCTTGTAAATGAGATGATCTTTGATGTACAATGATTCCAATTTTTTTATCTTTTGCAAAGGCTTTTTCTTTTGCAGAACCCAAAATCAACGCACAAGACAATCCTGACGCACCACCTCCAATAACCAAAGCATCAAACATTACTTTTTGTTTTTAACATGATTCTCAATCTGTTTAGAAAGACGAAGTATTTGCAGTAAAATAATTACACAAACCGATGCTAATATAGTAATAAGAGCTATAACACTTTCTCCTTTAAAAGGAGCTTCAAAATTCACTTTTGTAATGTTGAATATAATTAAAGTAATTGCTATAATATGAAGGATGATAGTTGCTATTTTCATGATTAAACAAAAATAAGTTTAATATTATGGGTAAACAATTTTACAGCAATAGCTAACAAAACAACACCAAAAATTTTCCTTATAATATTAATACCATTTTGACCTATAAATCGTTCAATTCGTGCAGATGTTTTTAAAACAATATAGATAACTATAACATTTAACACTACTGCTACTATTATATTTTGAATTGCAAATTCTGCTCTTAAAGACAGCAATGTTGTTAAGCTTCCTGGCCCTGCAATTAATGGGAATGCCAATGGGAAGATAGTAGCCGTCATAGCACTGCTTTCGTCTTGTTTATAAAGTGTTATACCTAAAATCATTTCTAAAGCAATAAAGAACAAAATAAAAGATCCGGCAATGGCAAAAGAGTTAACATCTATACCAATAAGCTTTAAAATGCTTTGCCCCAAAAACAAAAATAAAATTAAAATAACACCAGCAATTAGTGAAGCTTTTTCACTTTGTATGTGTCCTACTTTTTTACGTAAATCTATAATAATTGGAATATTTCCAACAATATCTATTACTGCAAACAACACCATAAAAGCAGTAAATATTTCTTTAAAATTTAATTGCATCAGACTTAATTAAAAATTTTGGCAAAGGTCGTTATTTATTAATGAATTTTGATATTATTTAAAGGTAAATTTTACTTTGCTTTTATTCATAATAAGAAACCAATACCATTATCTTTGTGAGATGTTTCAATTAGGAAAAACTATAGTTTCAGAAGACATTATTAAAAAAGATTTTGTTTGCAATTTATCGGCTTGCAAAGGTGCCTGTTGTGTTGATGGTGATGCAGGTGCTCCTTTAGACAAAGAGGAAGCCAAGATTTTAGAAGATATTTATCC
>JARRKS010000031.1:0-9063 GCA_037387865.1 Flavobacteriaceae bacterium | reverse complement strand
TTTTGTTTTTTTACGGTTACCTTTCCTTTCCCTATAGGTTTAGGCTCTCTAGTTTTCCACTCCAAAATAATTTCATTTTCATCGGCGTTTGTTATTGTACCTTCAAAATTATCTGTAAGAGTATTTACATTTAAAATTCTACCTATATTCTTTTTATACTGTCTATTATTTACTAAAGGTGCAGTTGCACCTGCAGAAGTAACTTCTAACGAAAAATCTTGTTCTTCTCTATCAAGATTATGCTCTATAGCTCTGCTAATAAACATACAATCTTCAACAGAAACCCCATTATCTCCATCAATAACAACTTTTATTTGATTGTCATCTAAAACTAAAAGATCAATAAGAAACAAATCGTTTCGTTGGTCTAATGCTTCATTAAGCAATTTTTCAACTATGGATTTCAAAATTTTTCAGTATAAAAAGAGGGGACTTTTCGTCCCCTCGCTTTTCTTTTTCCTTACAACGGTGCAAATATATAATTTTAAATTGATTTTTCCAGCATTTATACTTAAATTTATAAATAGCCAACTATTCATTAAAATATGAAAAACATACTAGTTCCCACAGATTTTTCAAGCCAAGCAGAAAATGCCTTGAAAGTGGCAGCTCAATTAGCAAAAAATCATGGTTGTGATATCTATTTATTGCACATGCTTGAATTACCATTACACAAAGTTGATGCTATAAGTTCATACAACGATTTGCCAGAGGCCATGTACTTTATGAAGCTCGCTCATAAACAATTTGAAGAGCTAATAACTAAAGATTATCTAGAAGACATTAAGCTACATGAAGCCATTGAATTTAAAGAGGTATTTAAAGGTGTCTTTCATGCATGTCAAAAATTTGAAATTGATTTAATTGTAATGGGTTCTCACGGTGCAAGTGGGTTGAAAGAGATGATTATTGGCTCTAATGCAGAAAAAGTTGTGCGCACTTCCAATACTCCCGTGTTGATTATTAAAAAAGAATATGAACAATTTGAAATCAATCATTTTGTCTTTGCTTCTGATTTTAAAATAGAAAATCAGATAGCCTACACAAATGCAGTAAAATTTGCTAAACTCTTTAATGCAAAAATTCACTTACTTATTATAAATACTGCAAGTAGTTTTATGACCACAAAGGATGCCAAAAGTAGAATAATGGATTTTGTAAAAATATTCGATTTTAAAAACTATTCAATTAACATTTATAATGATGAAAGTGTTGAAAGAGGTATTATGAATTTTTCACAATCTATAAATGCTGATCTCATAGGCATGAGTACTCATGGTAGACAAGGACTTTCACACTTTTTCAATGGTAGTATCAGTGAAGATTTGGTAAACCACGCCAAACGTCCTGTAATTACTTTTAAGATTTAAAATACATCTTATTTAAAACAAAAACCTCAATCTTATTTAAGAATGAGGTTTTTGTTTTGTTGGCCTACTAGGGCTCGAACCTAGACTCTTCTGGACCAAAACCAGACGTGTTGCCAGTTACACCATAGGCCATTAGCGTAATGAGGGTGCAAATTTAATACAAAGTTTTATTTGCACAAACATTTTAGGAATAAAATAATTGTTTAAAACTTAACGTTTACTTAAAAATCTTCATGGTTTAAGATTAATTCAATAAATTCGCCCAAGTAAATAAACGAACATCTACATGACACACATCAACTTTAAAAAATGGAATACCTTTTTAGGTTGGTTTACTTTTTTAATTGCATTTATTACATATAGTTTAACGGTTGAACCTACTGTGAGTTTTTGGGATGCTGGTGAATACATTTTAACCTCGTCAAAACTACAGGTTGGTCATCCTCCAGGAGCGCCATTGTTTCAAATGCTTGGTGCATTTTTCTCAATTTTTACTTTTGGAAATAATGAACTTGTTGGTATGATGCTTAATATGATGAGTGCAACCTCTAGTGCATTTACTATTTTGTTTATGTTCTGGACCATTAGCTTGATATTAAAAAAGATTTTGGTTAAATCAGATAACGAGTTAAATGAAAAATCTTTAGCTATTCTAGGTAGTGCTTTTGTTGGAAGTTTAGCATTTGCATTTACAGATTCGTTTTGGTTTAATGCTGTAGAGACTGAAGTTTATGCTATGGCAACATTAATCATGTCTATTCTTTTCTGGCTAGGATTACGTTGGGAACAAGATATGGATAAGCCTCGCGGAAATAGATGGTTAATATTAATTGCTTTTGTGATTGGTCTTTCTTTTGGCGTTCATTTTATGGGACTATTAACCATTCCTGCAATTGGACTTATATACTATTTTAAAAACTATAAGACTGTTACAGTGAAGAACTTTATCATCGCTAATGTCGTTGCTGTAGCTATCTTGCTGTTTATTTTTAAATTATTGGCGCCTAACATTCTTAAGTTGTTTAGTGCTTCTGAAATCTTTTTTGTGAATTCAATTGGATTACCATTTAATTCGGGTTCTATTATAGCAGGCCTTATACTTGTTTTACTAATTCAGTTTGGATTAAGATACACTCGTAAAAAACAATACAAACATCTTAATACTGGTATTCTTTGTTTAACTTTTATAATCATTGGATTTTCTACATGGCTTATGCTTCCTATTCGAGCCAATGCCAATGTAGTTATTAACGAAAATAATCCTTCAAGCGCTAGAGAACTTTTGGCATATTATAATTTGGAACAATATCCTGAAACTCATTTGTTTTATGGTCCACAATATACTGATCAGTATTCTGGTTTGGACGAAAACAATCCTTACGTAGATGACAAACCTAAATATGAAAAGGATTATGAATTAGGAAAGTATGTTGTTGTAAATGATTACAAACGAGCAAAACAAAATTATAATTCTGAACATGCATCTATTTTACCGCGTATGTGGAGTACAGAACATGCAGAAAATTATATGATGTTTTCTGGTTATTTAGATTTTAAGCTAAAACCAGAATATCAGTTAGAAAATAAGTTGAGATCACCTATAATGAATTTTAAAAATGATGTAAGTCAAGGTCTTGTAGATTATGAAGATTATAATGCTTTCCTCAAACAATTTTCACAATATATAGATGTTGAAAAACCCTCGTTAATGAGCAACATTGCCTATATGCTAGAATATCAATTGGGCTATATGTATTGGCGTTATTTTATGTGGAATTTTGTTGGAAGGCAAGACGACATTCAAGGAAAATACGATAATCACGGTAATTGGATAAGTGGTATAAAACCTATTGATGAATGGCATTTAGGACTTTCTCAAGACAACCTTCCTAGTGATGTGAAAAATAATAAGGCAAGAAATACCTATTACTTTTTACCATTTATTTTAGGATTGATTGGTCTCTTCTTTTTATACAACAAAGACAAGAAACTCTTTTGGGTCATGATGGTTTTCTTCTTATTTACGGGATTAGCCATACAGGTCTATACTAATGTACGACCTTTTGAACCGAGAGAAAGAGACTATTCTGTTGTTGGATCGTTTTATGTTTTTGCAATTTGGATAGGTTTTGGTGTTTATGCTATTATTGAAATGTTGAAAAAAAGAATATCAAATAAATTATTGACCCCTATTGTTTCTTTAGTTTGTTTAATATTAGTTCCTGGAATTCTTATTGCAAACAATTGGGATGACCATGACCGATCAGGTAAATACACCGCTAAAGCCATGGCCAAAATGTATTTGGATTCATGTGCTGAAAACGCTATTTTATTCTCTATTGGTGATAATGATACGTTTGCGCTTTGGTATGCACAAGAAATTGAAGGTTACAGAACAGACGTTCGTGTAGTTAACACTAGTTTGTTTCAAACAGATTGGTACATAGATCAAATGAAACGAAAAGCTTATGATAGTGATCCTGTCCCTTCACAACTTACCCACGATCAATATAAATATGGTACAAGAGATTATATCATGAAACGAGAGATATCTGCAGACACTATGATGATTAAAGATTTTCTAAATTTTGTGAGTAGCGATAATCCTAGAACTAAATTCAAGTATATCATAGAACAACAAGGTGATGACCCAAGTTTTTACCCTACTCAATTAATGAACTCGAATTATTTTCCTGTAGAGCATGTAAGAATTCCTGTAAATAAAGAAGCTGCATTATCCAACGGTATTGTAAAAGAAAAAGATTCGGCTAAAATAGTTCCATATATTGATATTAGAATTAAAGAAAGTGCACTCTACAAAAACCGTTTATTGATGTTAGATATTGTTGCCAATAACAATTGGGAGCGTCCTATTTACTTTACTGGAGGTGCTTTTGGTGATGACGACTATATTTGGATGAAAGACTACCTACAACTAGACGGTATGTGTTACAAATTAGTACCTATAAGAACTCCTGTAGATAGAGCTAATCCTTTTGACATGGGTCGTGTTGATAGTGATCTAATGTATGAAAAAGTCAAACAATGGGATTGGGGTAATAGTGGTAGCCCTGATATTTATCACGATACAGAATCACGTAAAAATTCTATAACATATCGTGGTAATTTAGCACGACTAATTCAGGAACTTATTAATGAAGAGAAATTAGAAAGAGCAGAAGAAATAGCTGATATTGCCATGACAAATATGCCTGTTGAATTTTTTAATTACTATACACTTTTAGAGCCTTACGTAAGCGCATATTATGAAGTTGGAGCAAAAGATAAAGCACAGCAATTATTTAAGGATGTTTCAAAAAAATATCAGGAATCTCTAACGTATTATGGCAATCTGAAAATTGAAAACCAGTACAGACAAGCCGAGAATATTATTACAGATATTGAACGTTATAAAAGCCTTGTGGATGTTTTATTACAATATGATGAAGAATTAGCTAAAACAGAGATGGAAACCTTTAATAATTACTTAAAGTTATTTGATCATTTTTACGATAGTGAGCCAGAAGCCCAAGATAGTTTAAGAGAAGAGCCTGATCTAAAAATAGATAGTGGTTTACAAATTGAATAGTTCTAATGAGCTTAACTCCTGTAAAAACACCTGTCCTTCTTAAAAAAATGTTCCCGAATTACATTTGGGATATCTCTACTGAAAGCAATGACATTTACATCACTTTTGATGATGGTCCTACACCAGATGTTACAGATCAGGTTCTAGATGAATTAAAAAAATTTGATGCAAAAGCTACATTCTTTGTTGTTGGCGAAAATGCTAAAAAATATCCTAAACTTTTAAAGAGGATTGAAGTAGAAGGACATGTTTTAGGAAACCATACTAATAATCATATAAAGGGTTGGAAAACCAAAACAAAAAATTATTTGAACAATGTTGAAAAGGCTTCTAAAATTATAGATTCAAATCTCTTCAGACCTCCATATGGGCAATTAAAACCAAAACAAGGTAAAAAATTAATTGTAGAAGGCTACAAAATAATCATGTGGAATGTGCTTTCCCTAGATTGGGATAATGCCATAAGCAAAGAAGCTTGTTTAAATAATGTGATTTCAAAAACCACAAAAGGTAGTATTATCGTTTTTCACGATAGCATTAAAGCTTCAAAAAACATGTTATTTGCACTACCAAAAGCATTAGAATACTTCAGTAAGTTAGGATATAACTTTAAGGCAATTAATATTAAACGTACTGCTGTATAATTCCTATAAGTGTATTGGCATCTTGCTCACCACTTTGGCGCCATTTCATTTCGCCATCCTTATAAATAATCAATGTTGGTAATCCTTTTACACGTAAAGCTTCTGCAAGCTCTTTGTTTTTATCAACATCTATTTTAATCACTTTGGCTTTATCACCAAGTGCAGCAGCTACATCTCTTAAAACTGGATGCATGGCTGTAGACTGTTCATTCCATTCAGTAAAGAAGTCTAAAAGAACTGGAATATCTACATCTATTAGTTCACCAAATTTTGACATAGGTTAACATTTATTGGTCTCTTACGTAAATACAAACCTACAATTTTTTTGTTTTAAATAACTGTAAGTCAAGTAACTTGATACTTCTATTCATATAAAAATACGAAAATTGGTATCGTAAATATAACATTTCCTTCTAATTATACACTATTAGAACCTTTTTTAAGCTCAATAACAGTAATTTCTGGCCAGATACCTACACGTCCTGGAAATGCCAAATACCCTAGACCTCTATTTACATTTATGTACTGCTCTTTTTCTTTATAAATACCTGCCCAATATTTATAACGCCATTTTACCGGACTCCATTTAATAAACCCTGGTATTTCTATACCAAATTGCATACCATGCGTATGTCCACTTAATGTTAAATGATAATGATAATCGTCATCAATAACTCTTTCCTGCCAGTGTGTTGGGTCATGGCTCAAAAGTATTTTAAAATCATTCTTGTCTATATCAATTGCCGCTTTTTTAAGATCTCCTTTTTGTTTAAAACCTCTTCCCCAATTTTCAACACCAATAATGGCTATACGTTGATTATTCCTTTCAATAAATCTGCTTTCGTTTAGTAAAAGATTAAAACCTAAATCCTTTTGAATATTTTTCAAGTCTTCAAGATTTTGCTTTTTATCATCTTCAGAATTCCAACGCATATAATCACCATAATCATGATTTCCAAAAATTGAAAACATACCATCTTTAGCTTTTAATCGCTTAAACGTATCTTTCCAAGGAATCATTTCTTTGGCAGTGTTATTTACCATGTCGCCTGTAAATAAAATAACATTTGAAGCTTGTTCATTAATTAAATCTACAGCATATTCAATCTTCTCTTTGTTATCAAAACTTCCTGAATGAATGTCACTAATTTGAGTGATTTTAAATCCATCAAATGCTTCAGGTAAATCTTCAAAATATAGTGAGTATTTTAAAACTTTAAAATTGTATTTCCCCTTAACTATACCATACAAGAAAGATGCATGCGCGTCTTGAAGGCAAATAGTTGCCTTCGGCAGCAGTACCTTCAGCAAAATATTTATAACATGCTTGAGGTAATCTTATAATATCTTCGCCAAACATCATAACCATAATGACAATTTTTGGAATATAAAGCGTAAGAAATAAACCAATGGCAAGATTAATTTTTGTGCTTAAGCCAGAACCTCTATCCATTGTTTGTAGCTGATAAATAAAATTTCCTAATACTACAACAGAAACAATAATATAAACAGCATTTACACCTCTACTCCTAAATGCTGTTTTAACAGCCTGAAAAGCATAAAAGTCAATCAAAAGAAAGACACCTATGAAAATGGCCCAACGAATCATAAACAATTTTTATTATGCTGTAAAGTTAATGATAAAGTTGTCTTGGATGTCTTATTAAACTGTTAAACAAAGTTTAATTCACCTTTAGTTTCCATTTCCTTAAAACTTTGAACCAAATCTAATGCTTCAGGAATCACATCACTACACAAAACAATTAGTGACCCTTTGACTGCATTCTTAACTGCAAAAGTGATTGCCTCTTTTTCCGATGGAATAATTGTAGTTTTCTTATTTGGGTCTTTCATTTGTATACCGTCATTCAACATTTTAATAAGTTCTTGTTCTGTTCTTCCGCGTAAGCGTTTATCTTGTCTAATGATTATTTCATCGAACATTTCAGCTGCAATACTTCCTATTTCATTAGTATCTTCCTCACGCCTATCTCCAACTCCAGCGATAATTCCAACTTTTACGGTTGCTTCTAATTCATTAGTAAATTTTTGCAGTGCTCTCATGCCTGCCGGATTATGAGCATAATCTAATAATATAGTAAAGTCATTGAACTTGAATAAATTTAAACGTCCTGGTGTTTGAGTTGCAGAAGGTATAAAAGTTTCTAAAGCTGCTTTCATATCTTCTATGCTTATACCTTGTACATGGGCCGCCAATACTGCTCCCAAAACATTTTGAATCATGAATTTTGCTTTACCTCCATAAGTTAATGGTATCTGCTCTGCTTTCATAAGACGCATTTTCCATTCACCGCGACAAATGGTAACATAACCATTCTCGTAAACAGCAGTTATGCCATGAAGGCGCTGCAGCGCCTTTATCCTAGGATTATTTTCATCCATAGAAAATAAAGCGACATTGCAATTAACTGTACGACGCATATCATAAACCAAATCGTCATCAGCATTTAAAATAGCATAACCATCAGGTAAAACGGTTTCAGGCACAACACCTTTAACCTTTGCAAGTTGTTCAATGGTATGAATTCCTTTTAAACCCAAATGGTCTGCTGCAACATTGGTCACTACAGCTACATCACATTTTTTGAAACCTAAACCAGCACGTAATAATCCACCTCTTGCGCACTCTAAAACGGCAAAATTCACTGTTGGGTCTTTTAATACAAATTCTGTACTAGCAGGTCCTGTACAATCTCCCGACATTAATAATCTGTTTTGAATGTAAACGCCATCACTAGTTGTATAGCCAACGCGATATCCATTCATTTTAGCTATATGTGAAATTAATCGAGAAGTTGTTGTTTTTCCATTTGTTCCTGTTATAGCTATAATTGGGATGCGTCCTGTATCTCCCTTTTTTGGAAATAATTTATCAATAACTGGTGCTGCCACATTACGAGGTAACCCTGTTGTGGGAGCCAAGTGCATTCTAAATCCAGGCCCAGCATTTACTTCAAGAACAGCTCCTCCAGTTTCAGAAAGTGGTTTGGTTATATCTGTGGTCATCACATCGATGCCGCAAATATCAAGGTCAATAATTTTTGAA
The DNA here is from genome assembly GCA_037387865.1 of Flavobacteriaceae bacterium. GTDB lineage: Bacteria > Bacteroidota > Bacteroidia > Flavobacteriales > Flavobacteriaceae > Gilvirhabdus. The sequence continues at coordinate 393 of JARRKS010000031.1, read as the reverse complement.
ATACGTTCAGCCATAGAAACATTAGCTGGATGTAAAATATCGGTGACATCTTCTGCCGTTCCACCTGTACTTAAATTTGCTGTATCCTTTAAAATAAGTCTTTCTCCAATCTCAATAACTGAATCTAATGAATAGCCTGCATCTTTAATGATGGTTTTTGTTAACTCGTTAACGGTAATTTGCGTGAGAACATTTTCATGTCCGTAACCACGTCTAGGATCTTTATTAACCTCATCAATTAATTCTTGGACAGTAGATTTTCCATCACCAATAACATGAGCAGGTGTCCTTTTTGCCGCAGCAACTAATTTATTATTAATTACTAATAACCTATAATCTTCACCAGTAATAAACTTTTCAATGATAATAGCTCCACTTCTAGAACTTTCCTTT
>JARRKS010000030.1:0-11596 GCA_037387865.1 Flavobacteriaceae bacterium | reverse complement strand
AGAAGAAGACGATTTTATTAGTATAAATAGTCAAGATGAGAACAATCAGAATAAATATGTGGTTTTAATTGATCCTCTTGATGGTTCCACAAATATAGATGTAAATGTTTCTGTAGGAACAATTTTCTCGGTTTATAGGCGTATTACTCCAGTAGGAACTCCGGTAACTATTGAAGATTTTTTGCAAAAAGGAAGCCAACAAGTAGCTGCAGGATATATTATTTATGGAACTTCTACAATGTTAGTCTATACTACGGGTCATGGCGTAAATGGTTTTACATTGAATCCCGCCATGGGAACATTTTATCTATCGCATCCTGATATGATTTTTCCTGTTGACGGAAAAATTTACTCAGTCAATGAAGGTAATTACATCCATTTTCCACAAGGCATAAAGAACTATATAAAGTATTGTCAGATGGAAGAAGGAGATAGGCCTTATACAAGCCGATATATTGGTTCTTTGGTTTCAGATTTTCACAGAAACATGATAAAAGGAGGAATATATCTCTATCCAACAACATCTAAAGATCCAAACGGGAAACTACGTTTGCTTTATGAATGTAATCCGATGGCCTTTTTAGCCGAACAGGCCAATGGCAAAGCAAGTGACGGATTTAAGAGAATAATGGATATTGAGCCAACAAAATTGCATCAGCGTGTTCCATTTATTTGTGGGAGTACCAACATGGTGGAAAAAGCTGAAGAATTTATGAAAGATTCAAATTAGGCTTTGACCGCACTACCAATTACAAATTCTCCTGGAATTTCATATCCATTCTCTGTTTTATAAGGTTCTATTGAATTAATGTATTCTATTCTAGCTGCTTTTTTAGTATTATCATCAAATCTTGAATAAGCCATAGCAACAGGACCTCCTAAAAAAGAGGCATCACAAGCTTCTTCTGCAGATGAGTAAATAAGTTTAGTTTCAATTCTATGAATAGATATATCCTTAAACCCAGCATTTTCAAAAGGATATTTCAAAGTTTGATTTTCACCAAGGCTAAAGAACATAGGGCAAACATCTGTTTTTACTCTTGCATCTACTATTGGAAAGATTTCAGACCAACCACATTTTTTTCTAGAACCCCAAATGGCAACACTAGCTCTTCCACCTGGTTTTAGTACTCTATAAAATTCCAACATTGACGCATCTGGATCTGGAAAATACATTAAACCTAAAGCACAAGTCACAAGATTGAATGTGTTATTGTCAAAGTCAATTTTTTCAGCATCCATTTGTTTAAATACAATATTGTTGACATTTGATAATGATGCAAGTTCATTACCAATGTTCACCATTTCGTCAGAAATATCTGTAGCAATAACTTGTCCATCGTCCCCAATTTTATTAGCCAAAGGGAATGAAACTAAACCTGTCCCAGCAGCAACATCAAGTATTTTGTCACCACTATTAACTTTCGCAATTTCCAATAATCTTTCGTGTGCAGGTCTTAATTGTTCTTGCCAGCAATTTTCATAGTATTTTGAGGCTTTATCCCATCCGTATCTTTGAACTCTTTTTTGTAATTCGGGTTTCATAAATTTATTATTTGTTGTTTATTAATTTCAATTCTCTAACACAAGATTGTGCTCTCGAGAATACATCCAAATAAGGGCTATGTTTATCTGCAATGTTTAAAAAATCTTCAATTTCTTGTCTGCTATGAGGACTTTCAATTTTTACATAATATCTTACTTCCATGTAACCAGCCGGTGCGTCTGTAATCCCAAAAAAAGCTCCATCTTCATAATCTGCTTCGATTCTAACTTCTACATGATCTATTTGAATATCTAGATGAGCTGCCCATATCATATATCCTGTTGCTAAACAACCACCTAGAGCTGCCCTTCCAAAAACACCAGGAGTTGGAGCTGTTGCAGAACCACCCATTGTTGTTGGCATATCTGTTTTTATTGTCCAATCTCCTTCGGTTATTTCACAGGTAAGACCATTTGTAATTCGGGTTGTCGATATTTTTTTGCCCAATCCTAAATTTGGTTTTAAAGTCAAAGCTCTAACATTTCTATCGAACTTATTCTTTATTTCTTTTTGGTATTCCATCATTTGTTTGATTAAAATGTATTAATTAAATAATTCAATCAATAATGCTATAAGCATTACACTATTTACTATGATACCAAACACCAATATGTTTATTTTCCTATGTGTTTCTACTATTGCCATGATAATATTTTTTAAATGATTTACCTTTTTAAATACATGAGATATGCCATAATCATAAGTAATTTAAAATCAAATGATTAGAAGAAATATAGAACAGTATTTGTTAACTACAAATCGTTTAATAACGAATTTTCGTTAATTGGCATACGATTTTTCGTAAAATAAAAACATAAAAAAAGCGAGTCAATTGACTCGCTTTTTTTCAAAATATGTTTATAGAATTATCTATTCATATGTTTCATTTCGACTATAAAGGTTTCCAATCCAACACCATAAGATACTACAGTAAGTGCTTTATCAATTATATATCCCACATTTTCAGGAGTAAAACCTAAACCAACACCAATTTTTTTCAGTAAATCCTTTTCACTATCATCTTTAATATGATCTACATGAACCATTCTTACCAAATCATATAAGCGTTCCAACCTATGGTCGTATAAAACAGGTGGATTAATTGGATGGGATTTATAATCTTTTAAAATTTCTTTGTAATCTGCTTCAGAAATATCTAAATTTCTAGCTAATCTGTCCAAAAAGGCCCTTTCATCATCTGAAATAATACCATCATCCATTGCTACTCTAACAATGGCTGCAAAATGGTCTTGATTTCTTTTTCTAAATCCACTATCAAATAAATCTGAAATTGACATATCTTCTTTTTTAGTGCTGCAAATATAATTTTATTAATAGTTTTTATCAATAAACTCATGAACAAAATTTTATATTTGCCTAAAATTTATTTGGGTGAGTAAAACGGTTCTCTCGCAAACTTATGCACAGGTTTTGCAAACGCAAAATCTGAAAACTACTATTGCAAAAAATGAAAGTAAAAGCTTTTTAAAAGGGCTAACAGGCTCTTCATTATCATTTGTTATTATCGAAGCTTTCAAACAGGCGAACAAGCCTTTTCTTATAGTTTTTAATGATAAAGAAGAGGCGGCTTTTTATTTAAATGATTTGGAGATTTTACTTAACGATAAAGACATTCTCTTTTATCCTGGAAGTTATAGAAGACCTTATCAAATTGAAGAAACAGATAATGCCAATGTGTTGTTACGAGCTGAAGTTTTAAATAGAATTAACTCTAGAAAAAAACCTGCTATCATTGTCACGTATCCAGATGCACTTTTTGAAAAAGTGGTAACGCGAAGAGAACTTGAAAGGAACACGTTAAAAATTTCTGTAAATGATAATCTGTCTATAGATTTTGTAAATGAGGTCTTATTTGAATATCAATTTAAAAGAGTCGATTTTGTTACAGAACCAGGCGAGTTTTCGGTTCGAGGTGGTATTGTTGATGTGTTTTCTTTTTCACATGATGAGCCTTACAGAATTGAATTTTTTGGAGATGAGGTAGATAGCATAAGAACGTTTGATGTAGAAACACAACTATCAACAGAACAAATAAATAAAATAAATATCATTCCAAATGTTGCCAATAAATTTCTCGAAGAAAAACGTCAAAGTTTTTTAAACTATGTAGCTTCAAAAACGATTGTTTTTGTCAAAAATACGGATTTATTGTTTTCAAGAATTGATGATTTTTATGGTAAGGCTGAAGAAGCCTTTAAAAATCTTTCTTCAGAAATAAAGCATGCAGAACCTGAAGAATTATTCTGTAATTCTGAACTGCTGAAAAAGCAGTTATTAGATTTTAATTTAGTTGAGTTTGGTTCTTCACCATATTTTCATAGTCATGATAACATCATTTTTAATACCGCACCACAACCATCTTTTAATAAACAGTTCAACCTTCTAATTGAAGATTTAAATCTAAATCATGATAAAGGATACACTAATTATATAGCATGTTCAAATGAACAGCAAGCTAAACGCTTTCACGATATTTTTGAAGATGTTGAGGAAGATGTACACTATAAAACCATTGTTCTTTCATTGTATCAAGGATTTATAGACCATAATAATAAAATTACGTGTTATACTGACCATCAGATTTTTGAGCGCTATCATAAATTTCATCTTAAAAATGGCTATGCTAAAAAACAAGCCATCACACTTAAAGAGCTTACAAATTTAGAAATTGGAGATTATGTAACACATATAGATCATGGTATTGGAAAGTTTGGTGGACTTCAAAAAATTGATGTTGAAGGTAAAAAGCAGGAAGCTATAAAATTGGTTTATGGTGAGCGAGATATCTTATATTTAAGTATTCATTCACTACATAAGATTACCAAGTTTAATGGAAAAGATGGTAAACCTCCAAAAATATATAAGTTAGGAAGCAAAGCATGGAAAAACCTAAAGCAAAAAACCAAATCTCGAGTTAAGGAAATTGCTTTTAATCTAATAAAGGTTTACGCAAAACGAAAGCTTGAAAAAGGCTATCAATACAATCCTGATAGCTATATGCAACATGAACTAGAAGCTTCGTTTATATATGAAGACACTCCAGATCAAAGTTCAGCTACCGAAGATATTAAAGCTGATATGGAAAGCCAACGCCCAATGGATAGATTAGTGTGTGGAGATGTAGGTTTTGGCAAAACAGAAGTAGCAATTCGTGCAGCTTTTAAAGCTGTTGATAATGGTAAGCAAGTAGCTATTTTGGTTCCTACAACCATTTTGGCATATCAACATTACAGAACCTTTACCGAAAGATTAAAAGACTTTCCTGTTACTGTTGGTTATTTAAATAGGTTTAGAACGGCAAAGCAAAAACGTGATACATTAGAGCAACTTGAAAGTGGAAGTTTAGATATTATTATTGGCACGCACCAATTAGTGAACAAAAACGTGAAGTTTAAAGATTTAGGACTTCTTATAGTTGACGAAGAACAAAAGTTTGGTGTTGCAGTAAAAGAAAAACTAAAAACATTAAAAGAAAATGTTGATGTGCTAACATTAACCGCAACACCAATACCTAGAACACTTCAGTTTAGCTTAATGGCTGCTAGAGATTTATCAGTTATTACAACACCTCCACCAAACCGTTACCCAATAGAAAGTCATGTGATTCGTTTTAGTGAGGAAACCATTAGAGATGCTATTAGTTATGAAATACAACGTGGTGGTCAAATTTTCTTCATTCATAATCGTATTGAAAACATAAAAGAAGTAGCTGGTCTTATTCAACGTTTAGTTCCTCATGCTAAGATTGGAATCGGTCATGGACAGTTAGACGGCAGAAAGCTCGAACAACTGATGCTAGCTTTTATGAACGGTGAGTTTGACGTTTTGGTGAGTACAACCATTGTTGAGAGTGGTCTTGATGTACCAAATGCCAACACCATTTTTATTAATAATGCCAATAATTTTGGGTTAAGTGATTTACATCAAATGCGTGGTCGTGTTGGACGAAGCAACAAAAAAGCATTTTGTTATTTTATAACACCAGAATATTCTGCAATGACTAATGATGCAAGAAAACGAATTACTGCTTTAGAACAGTTTACAGAATTAGGAAGCGGATTTAATATTGCCATGAAAGATCTTGAAATTCGTGGTGCAGGCGATTTACTTGGAGGAGAGCAAAGTGGTTTTATAAACGAAATAGGCTTTGATACCTATCAAAAAATTCTAAATGAAGCTATTGAAGAATTAAAAGAAAACGAATTTAAAGATCTGTATCAAGATGATGGTAAGGAAAAAGAATATGTAAAAGATATTACCATAGATACAGATTTTGAGTTATTATTCCCAGATAATTATGTAAATAATATCACAGAACGTTTAAATCTGTACACTCAACTAAATAATATTAAAAACGAAGAAGAATTACAGAAATTTGAAACTGAAATTATTGATCGTTTTGGTGAATTACCAATTCAAGTTATTGATTTATTGAATAGTGTTCGTATAAAATGGATAGCGACTAAAATTGGCTTTGAAAAAATCATTATGAAAAGCGAAAAACTTATTGGTTATTTTATAAGTGACCAACAAAGTGCTTTTTATCAAAGTAGTAATTTCACAAAAGTGTTGCAATTTGTACAATCAAATCCTCAAGTTTGTAAAATGAAAGAAAAGCAAACCCGAAAAGGATTACGGTTATTACTTACTTTTGATAATATTAAAAATATAGAAAACGCATTAAAAGCTATTAAACAAATAGTGGCTTGATTCTTGACTATTATTAATGAAAAATGAGAGTGACATTATCTTCAATATTGTGTCTTTTAAGAAAAGAAGTTATGCTTAAAAAAGGGCTAGCAATAGTTATGCTTTTTCCAATATGTGTGTTAAGTCAACATTCAATTAAGGGAACAATTACCCCAAACGATGGCTATAAAAATGCCATTCTATATAAAATTACGCCAACTGAATTAAATTATACAAATCATGCACCAATAGACAAAGCAGGAGCTTTTAAAATTCAATTAGACTCTACCGTAGCAAGTGGCATGTATAAATTGGTTTATGCGGTTCCAGAAGAAGAATATAGTTTTGATATAATCTATAATGCAAAGGAAGATATTGAGTTTACATACAATTCTGAAACTGGAATTTCATATCAAAAATCCATTGAGAATAAGCTCATTGCTGCTTACACAGGAAGTATGTCGTTAGTAAGTCAGGAAATAGGGAAGCATTTTGCTGAAGAAAGTACAGACTCATTAGCTTTACTTTCTATTTTCAGCAAGCAAAAAATAGTACAATCACAATTTGAAGAGGATGCAAAAGAAACCATAGCATTACATTTTATAAAAGCGAATAAGCCTTATATACCAGATGATTACGAAGATTATGACACTTATGTTAAAAACTTACAGACTCATTTTTTTGATTCTATAGACTTCAATGATAAGGTGATGTGTTTGGTATTACGTCAGCAAGTGAAGATGAATCAACTACTTTTAAAACCAATATTGATGCTGTTTACAATGCTATGAATAATGCGAAACCAAAAATTAAAGAACGAATCTTAGAGGTTTTATGGCAACAAATGGCAGATGCTTCGTATGATGATGTTGCAAACCACATAGCAGAAAAATATTTAATTCAAATAGCAAAAAAATCAAATAACACAGAGCTTTTAAATAAAATGGCATTGTTTAAAAGTTTGTCAATTGGCAGTAATGCTCCAGATTTTACTTTAAGAGTCAAAGAAAATGATGTATTTGTTTCCAAACAATTAAGTCAAATCAATATTGCTGAAAAATATATAATTCTATTTTGGAGTAGCACCTGTTCACATTGTTTAGCTGAAATTCCTCAATTGCAAGCATATATTAAAAACCTAGAGAAAGGGAAATTAAAAGTTATAGCTGTTGGTCTTGAAGATGATTCAGAAAACTGGAAAAAACAAGCTATTAATTATCCAAATTTTATTCATGTTCTTGGTCTTAAAAAATGGGACAACGAGATTGGCAACGACTATAATGTTGTGGCAACACCAACTTATTTTTTATTAGATAAAGACAAAAAAATTATTGCAAAACCATACGATTTTGAAGAGCTAAAGGTTATTCTTGAAGATAACTAAAAGTGATAAAAAGCATTTTCTAAATGCTCAATATTAAAGTTTTGCTTTTCTTTTACAATGGCAATAATATCAAATCTAACCTCAACATCCATTTTATTTACAGTTACATATTCATGAACTGCTTTTACTAAACGCTGTATTTGTTTTGTCTTTACAAAATCTTGTGGATTACCAAAATCTGAAGTAGAACGTGTTTTCACTTCAATAATGGCAAGTATATCTTCTTTTTGGGCGATGATATCAACTTCGGCTTTATCAAAGCGGTAATTGCGTTCAGTGATTTCGTATCCATTTTCTATCAGAAAATCGACTGCTAGTTGTTCGCCTTTTTTTCCAAGTTGATTATGTTGTGCCATTATTGATTAAAAACAACTGTCGATTTATCCTTTCCAACTTTTAGTTCAACCATTCTTCCAAGTATCATGGCACGATTATCCTTTTCGTGTCCCGCGGGCATATTAAAAGCAATTGGAAAATTGTATTCAGAAAGCGCATCTAAAATTAACTGCTCTACAGGCGTTCCCCAAAGTGTAGTATTCTTTCGCAGTTTGGTCATATCACCTACGATAACGCCTTTACAGTTTTCAAAATATCCTGCGCGTTTTAAACTTTGCAACATTCGGTCTATATGGTATTTGTATTCCCCAATTTCTTCTATAAACAATATGTTCCCAGAGACATCAATACTTGTTTCAGAACCTAGCATGGTATGTAACATGGTTAAGTTACCACCAACTAAAGGAGCAACACTATTACCAACTCTATTGTATTTAGAACCTTCTAAAGTATAAGACAAAGGTTTACCAAAAACAGCATTTTTAAATGTTGAGATACTTTCTTCAATCTCCGATAAATCATCAGTCAGGCTTGTACACATCAACGCATGGATGCTTTCAAAATCTTTGTTATGAAATTGATTATGAAGTGCAGTAATATCACTGTAACCAATCAACCATTTTGGTTTTTCCATAAACTTTTTATAGTCTAATTTGTCCAAAATTCTAACAGTTCCGTAACCACCTCTAGCACACCAAATAGCAGAGATTGTTGGATCATCCATAGCATTTTGAAAATCCTCACAACGTTCATCATCAGTACCGGCAAAATGATTGGCTTTACTAAAAACGTGTTTGCCTAAAACAACATTTAAACCCCAACTTTTAAGCAAGTTTTTGGCTTGTTCAATTTCTTTCTCACGATTTTTTAGAATTCCAGAAGGTGCAACAATAGCTACAGTATCACCAGTTTTAAGATATGGAGGTTGAATAAGCTTTTTATTCATAGTTGTATTGACATTAGATAAATTTGGTTCTTGTGCCTCTGCTGTTTTTGGGAGCACTAAAACAATACAAATAACACAATATATTATTCGTTTTAAAAACATAAAATAGGCTTTTTGTAAATATAACGAACTTCTAAAGAATTCCTTTTCCTAATCGCTTTCAAATTATGTATTTTTACGCCTTCAAAAGACCATATGATGTCAAAACGATATACGATTACTGCTGCGTTACCATATACTAATGGGCCAATACATATTGGGCATTTAGCAGGAGTTTATGTGCCAGCCGATATTTATGCACGCTATTTGCGTTTAACAGGAAATGATGTTGCATTTATTTGCGGAAGCGACGAACATGGCGTGCCTATTACCATAAAGGCAAAAAAAGAAGGTGTTTCACCACAAGATATTGTTGATAAATATCATGCCATAATTAAACAGTCTTTTGAAGAATTCGGAATTTCTTTTGATAATTACTCTCGTACTTCGGCTAAAATTCATCATGATACAGCTTCAGAATTCTTTACCACTTTGTATGAAAAAGGTGAGTTTATAGAAGAAACCACAGAACAGCTTTATGATGAAGAAGCCAATCAATTTTTGGCAGATCGTTTTGTTACAGGAACTTGCCCTAAATGTGGTAATGAAGAAGCCTATGGCGACCAATGTGAAAATTGTGGAACAAGTCTAAATGCAACAGATTTAATCAATCCTAAATCTGCAATTACATGAAATACGACAAGTTTAAAACAAACTAAGCATTGGTTTTTACCATTAGACATGCATGAAGCTTTTCTAAAAGAATGGATTCTTGAAGGCCATAAAAACGATTGGAAGCCTAACGTTTATGGACAATGTAAATCTTGGATAGATGATGGATTAAAACCTCGTGCAGTAACACGTGATTTAGATTGGGGAATTTCAGTTCCGCTCCCTGAAGCAGAAGGTAAAGTACTTTATGTTTGGTTTGATGCACCTATAGGCTATATATCTTCAACTAAAGAATGGGCAGAACGTGTTGGGAAAGATTGGGAACCCTATTGGAAAGATAAAGACACCACATTGGTACATTTTATTGGTAAAGACAACATTGTGTTTCATTGTATCATTTTTCCATCTATGTTAAAAGCAGAAGGTAGCTATATTTTGCCTGAGAATGTTCCTGCAAACGAGTTTTTAAATTTAGAAAGCAATAAATTATCCACTTCAAAAAACTGGGCGGTTTGGTTACCAGAATACTTGAAGGAATTTCCAAACAAACAAGATGTTTTGCGTTATGTATTAACAGCCAACGCTCCTGAAACCAAAGACAATGATTTTACTTGGAAAGATTTTCAGGCAAGAAATAATAATGAATTAGTTGCAATTTTCGGAAATTTTATAAATCGTGTGGTTGTACTAACCAATAAATATTATGGTGGAATTGTTCCAACTCCAAGTGATTTTTCAGAAGTTGATAAAGAAACAATAGCTACTGTAAAAACCTATCCAGGAATTATTTCAAACTCTATTGAACGCTATAGATTTAGAGAAGCAAGTCAAGAATTATTGAATCTTGCCAGATTAGGTAATAAATATCTTGCAGACGAAGAACCTTGGAAAAAAATTAAAGTAGATGAAGCTAGAACGCAAACCATAATGTATGTAGCGTTACAAATTGCAAGTGCTTTAGCAATTTTAAGCGAACCATTTTTACCGTTTACATCAAATAGATTGAAAAGGATACTTTGTCATTCTGCACTTGATGCGGAATCGACTTGGAATGATATTTCATCAAAAGATGAGTTACTTTCTTCAGGGCATCAAATTGAAAAAGGAGAATTATTGTTTAGTAAAATAGAAGATATAGATATTCAAATTCAGCTCGAAAAATTAGAAGCTAGTAAAAAAGCGAATGAATCTGAAAATATGGTTGTTGAACCACAAAAGGAAACCATTACATTTGATGATTTCACAAAGTTGGATATTCGGGTAGGTACGATTCTTGAAGCTGAAAAAATGCCAAAAACTAAAAAACTTCTGGTTTTAAAAGTGGATACTGGGATAGATGTTAGAACCATTGTTTCAGGTATTGCAGAAAGTTTCACTGCTGAAGAAGTTGTTGGTAAAAAAGTAACTGTGTTAGTGAATCTTGCTCCAAGAGCATTACGTGGTGTAGAAAGCGAAGGCATGATCTTGATGACTGAAACTGAAGTAGGAAAATTAGTATTTGTAAATCCGGATGATAGTGCGATTTCTAATGGTCTCAAAATCAGTTAAGATTTTATAAATTAAAAAGAGGTCTTGTTAGACCTCTTTTTAATTATTTCAAAATAAAAGCAAATATTTCATTCTTTCACATTTTCTTTAATCCATTTAGTACATTCTTTAAACGTGTTGAAAATATGTTCTTCGGGGATGAAATCCGGGATAATATCGATACGTTCCATCATATACCTAGGTTGATTTAAAATATCGACAAATAAGACTTCAATATTTTGCTTTTTCAAAGCTTGTAGCATGTCTTCCATAGCATATAATCCAGATTGATCCATATATTGCATGCGGTCTAAACGCATGATAACATGAGAAGCAGTAGTAGGGATTTGAGCTGTAAGTTGCTGAAAATTACTTGTATTACCAAAAAATAATGGTCCTTTGATGCGCTTAATAAAAACTTTTTCTTTCAGTTGCT
>JARRKS010000029.1:1047-8171 GCA_037387865.1 Flavobacteriaceae bacterium | reverse complement strand
GAATAAAAATTTGATTCCTGGAGAGATAATTTCAGCCATTATTAATGGTACCGAAGAACTAATTTCTGAATTAAAAAACTTTGGAATCACAATTCATTCTACAGGAGGAGAAACAGCTGATGTTGGAGATTTGGTGCGCACTATAATTGTAGATTCTACTGTAACTGCCAGAATGAAGCGTAAAGATGTTATAGATAATGCAAACATACAAGCAGGAGATGTCATTGTTGGGTTAGCATCATTTGGGCAAGCCACCTATGAAAAAGAATACAATGGTGGTATGGGAAGTAACGGATTAACCTCTGCACGCCATGATGTGTTTCATAAATATCTAGCCAAAAAATATCCAGAAAGTTTCGATGTTTATGTACCGGAAGATTTAGTGTACTCTGGTAAAATGAAATTAACTGATATAGTTAAAGACACTCCATTAGATGCTGGAAAATTGGTCTTATCTCCAACAAGAACGTATGCGCCAATTATTAAAAAAATATTGTCAAAGTATAATAATAAATCTATTCATGGTATGGTGCATTGTTCTGGAGGAGCGCAAACCAAAATACTTCATTTTATAGACAATCTTCATATTGTAAAAGATGACATGTTCTCAATTCCACCATTGTTTAAATTAATACAGGAACAGTCTAAAACAGATTGGAAAGAAATGTACCAAGTATTTAATTGTGGACACAGAATGGAATTATATATATCTCCAGAGATAGCAAAAGACCTTGTAGAAATCTCTAAATCGTTTAATGTCGATGCTAAAGTTATTGGTAGAGTGGAAGCTTCTGAAACAAAAAAATTAACTATAAAAAGTGAATTTGGAGTTTTTGATTACTAGGTAAAACATTTCAAAACCAAAAAGAAAGGGATAGTTACCATACAATCAATTATAAAAATGGTTCCAAATAATCTGAAATTAGAAACACCAACTATTTTATAAAAACGCAACCTTTTTCTTATTTGCCTTTCTTTTAGAATAAACCAAAGTAAACCAATTAAGAACAGTTTTATTAAAATAGCGTGATAAATACCATAATTATTTACAGCTACTAAAAAATTAATAATAAAAGACCATAGCAATAATGGCTTATAATAGAGGATTATAGATCTTATTTGACGTAGCATAATAAAATTATAACGCTTTAGTTTTTACAATTATTTTCAACGGACCATAAATTCATAAATTATCGTATTTTTGAAGCACAATTTTAAAGGTAGATGGTAGAGAAATTACAAATAATAAAACAGCGTTTTGATGAGGTTAGCGATTTAATAATACAGCCAGATATTATTACAGACCAGAAACGTTACGTTGCTTTAACTAAAGAATATAAAGACTTAAAAATTTTAGTAGATAAAGGTGAAGAATACAAGCAAGCTTTAGACCGTCTTGCTGAAGCTGAAGAAATAATTGCTGATGGGAATGATACTGAAATGGTAGAAATGGCAAAGATGCAGTATGATGAAGCAAAGGAGAAAATACCAGCTTTAGAGGATGAGATTCGTTTTCTTTTAATTCCGAAAGACCCTGAAGATTCTAAAAACGCAGTAGTTGAGTTACGTGCTGGAACTGGTGGAGACGAGGCAAGTATTTTTGCCGGTGATTTATTTAGAATGTATACCAAATATTGTGAAAGTAGAGGCTGGAAAGTTGATACAGTAGATTTTAGTGAGGGTACTAATGGCGGTTTTAAGGAAATTCAGTTTGAAGTTACAGGAGAAGATGTTTACGGTACACTAAAATTTGAAGCTGGTGTACATCGTGTACAACGCGTTCCGCAAACAGAGACTCAAGGGCGTGTACATACAAGTGCTGCAACGGTTATGGTTTTTCCAGAAGCTGAAGAGTTTGATATTGAAATTGATCCAAAAGAAGTAAGAATAGATTATTTCTGTTCTTCAGGTCCTGGAGGTCAGTCGGTCAATACAACTTATTCAGCTGTTCGTTTAACACATATTCCAACAGGTTTAGTGGCTCAATGTCAAGATCAGAAATCACAACACAAGAATAAGGAGAAAGCCTTTAAAGTATTACGTTCTCGTTTATACGATTTAGAGTTAGCCAAAAAGCAGGAAGAAGATGCTGCATAACGAGGCAGTATGGTTTCTTCTGGAGATAGAAGCGCAAAGATTAGAACATACAATTATCCACAAGGTCGAGTAACAGATCATAGAATAGGATTAACACTTTATGATTTATCGAATATAGTAAATGGTGATATTCAAAAAATTATTGACGAATTACAATTGGCAGAAAACACAGAAAAGTTAAAAGCCAGTGATGCAACAATTTAAATTTAGCCTCTTTTGAGGCTTTTTTGTTAATTATGACAACACAACAACTCACCGAACAAATTCACAAAAAGAAGTCCTTTCTCTGTATAGGTTTAGATGTTGATTTAGATAAAATCCCAAAACATCTTTTAAACGAAGAAGATCCAATTTTTGCATTTAATAAAGCAATTATAGATGCAACCCATCATTTATGTGTTGCGTACAAACCTAATATTGCTTTTTATGAAGCTTATGGAATTAAAGGATGGAAAGCTTTACAAAAAACCATCAATTATTTAAATGAAAATCATCCCCAAATTTTTACAATAGCAGATGCCAAAAGAGGTGACATTGGTAATACAAGTAAAATGTATGCTAAAGCATTTTTTGAAGATTTAAATTTTGATAGTATAACGGTTGCTCCTTATATGGGAAAAGATTCTGTAGAACCTTTTTTATCTTTTCAAGGGAAACATACTATACTTTTAGCTTTAACTTCCAACTCAGGTTCTATAGATTTTCAAATGCAAAAAATAGAAACTCAACAAACAGTTTATCAAAAAGTTTTGGAAACTTCAAAGTCTTGGTCCAACTCACAAAACTTAATGTATGTTGTTGGTGCTACGCGAGCCGAACATTTGAATGAAATTAGACAGATTGTACCAGATAGTTTTTTATTAATTCCAGGTATAGGAGCGCAAGGAGGGAATTTAGAAGATGTTTGTAAATACGGAAAAAATTCAAACGTTGGCTTACTTGTTAATTCATCTAGAGGCATTATTTATGTATCTTCTGATGAAAATTTTGCACAAGCAGCTTCGCTAAAAGCAAAAGAGCTTCAGCTACAAATGCAAGAAATACTTAAAACGTAGATATTTTCATTTAGAAATATCAGTTTTTTTAGTTTTCTTCATGGCGTTCCCAATTTTTTCAATACTCTTTTTTAAAGAACCTTTAGACGTATTTGGTCTAATAGTTCCTACTTTACAAAAATGTGTATTCATATACCTTTTTTATATAAATACGAGAATTCTTGTAAAGTTAGATGTATTAGAAGGTTAAATGATTATTAAAATTAAAAAGTACAACTTAATTCTTTACCTTAAAAAGGTTAAATGAAATTGTTTTTTTAATAAAAAAACCGATCTCAAAGTGTTGAAAATCGGTTTGATACAATTTCTGACTAACTAAAATTACTAAACGTGAAGACTTTGTTTGAATTCCATTACAAATGTCTATTAAATACCGAATACTAATGTTATGTTAACATTAGTATTAGATTAACAATCATTTAATATTTTTAAAAACAACTTAAATCCTCATCATATGAAATTCTTTTACACATTTCTTTTATTTTGTTTGACATCTGTTTCTATTATTGCCCAAAATAGTACTTGTAATTGTTGTGATGAAAAGCATGCTGAATTCGACTTCTGGATTGGCTCTTGGACAGTAACTGGGCCTAATGGTGATGTTGTAGGCACTAACACACTAAATAAAATACAAGACAAATGTGTTTTGCAGGAAAACTGGTCGAGTGCTAAAGGAAAATTTACTGGGACAAGTTATAGCTTCTACAATAGTGAAGCAAAACAATGGGAACAAATTTGGGTAGATAATCAAGGTGGAAGTTTGCATTTAAAAGGTAATAAATTTGATAACCAAATGATTCTTAAAACTGATGAACAAAAGAATAAAGATGGACAACCTTTTTATCATCGGGTGACTTGGACAGACAATATAGACGGAACTGTCAGACAATTTTGGGAAACCATTGCAAACGAAACAGAAATAACAATTGCCTTTGATGGTCTTTATAAAAAGGACTAATAATGTTTTGCAATGATGGCTTCGATTTCTTCAAGAGATTTAAATACATCAAATCCTTTGCCTTGCGTTCTTAAAGCCCCTAAAACATTTGCGTAATGTGCTGCTTTAGTTGGATCATTATGTGCGGTAAATCCATAAGCCAAGCCACCGGCAAAAGAATCACCACAACCAGTTGTATCTATAACATTGTTTACTGGCACAGAAGACACAAATTCTTTCGTTATTTCATTTAAGTTTTTAGAATAAATTACACAACCACGAGAATCTAATGTTACAAAAAGGGTTTTCACACCTTTTTTAAGCACGTATTCTGCAAACTCATCAAGATGTTCAGTTTGGTTTTCATCATATAAGTCTTCGGATGAGTAATCATTATCAAACCAACAGCAAATAGATTCTTCCAAATTCATTTTAAGCACATCAATATATTTAAACCAATTTTCTTTATCATCCCAATATTTTCGCAATCTTCTTCCATCATCAGTAACATAACTGGTCGGTCCATGGGCGTCAAAGATTATTTGGGCGCTACTGTTATTTTTAATATACTGAAGTGTTTTTAGCTCAATTTCAAAATCTGTAATAGGCACAAAGACAAAACAATCTGCATCCAAAAAAAGTGAAACATCTTCAGGTGTTATAGGACTCATATTCGCAATTTGTTTTTCAATTCTATTATTTTGATCTACAAATCGTAATTCTATAACGGTGCCTTTATCTTTATCTTTATATATACCTTTGGTATTAATATTCTTGTAATTACTGAACAGATCTAAAATGGCCTGATGATCTTTTTTATGAACTTGAGAGATAGGAATAACTTCGCCTGTGTTTTCAAGCAGGTTTGCAAGAGCAATTGATGGATGGCTTACACATCCAAATTTAGTAATGGTTTCTCCCTTATGTGTAATGATTGTATCATTAGGTATTGGACCAACAACTGCTATTTTATGCTTTGCTTTCATTAATCTTGTAATGCAAAAACCTTTCTTAATAAATCTGTGGTTCTTGATGATATTTTATTTCTAATTTCTTTTTCTTCAACTGCTATCATTGTATAAACGCCTTTTAAAGCTTCAGCAGTAACATAATCTGTTAAATCTGGATTTACATTATTTGTAAAAGGAATATTATTATACTTAACAATTAAGTTTTCCCAAATTTGATCTGCTCCAACTTTACTAAATGATTCATTTATTACAGGATGAAATTTATCATAAAGGCTTGTTTGTGTTTTTGTTGTTAAGTATTGGGTTGCGGCATCATCATTACCCAACAAAATATTTTTAGCATCATTAAAAGTGATCTCTTTTACTGCGTTTACAAAAATGGGAGTAGCTTCACCAACAGCATCTTCTGCCGCACGATTAAGAACTTTAAGCCCTTCGTCTGCTAAACTGCTTAATCCAATATCACGTAGAGCTTTATCCACTTTTTGAAGTTCTTGAGGTAAAAGAATTTTCACCAATTCATTTTTAAAGAATCCATCTTTTTGGGTAAGTTTAGTAACTTGTTTATCAATTCCCATGTCCAATGCTTCTCTTAATCCAGAAGCAATGTCAGCATTAGAAATGCCAGTAGTTTCTCCAGGTAGCTGATTTACAACTTGTTGCAATTCTGCACAAGAAATTAAAATTAAAAATAACAATAAGGACAATAACTTTCTAAACATAAATCAGGTTTCATATCTTTAACAAAGATATGTTTTACAATGAGATTAATTAAATTATCGTTTCTAATATTTTTTAGCATTTGTATAAGTTGTCATACAAAGCAATCTGAAAAGAAAACACAAAAACCTTCACAATATATTACAGTTTTAGGTATTGCACAAGATGCTGGATATCCTCAAATTAATTGTGAAAAAGAGTGTTGTGCGTTATTTCATCAAGGTCTTGAGAGTAAAAAAATGGTTTCATGTTTGGGTTTGGTTGACTTAAACGATAAGAAAAAATACATTTTTGATGCAACTCCTAATTTGACGGAACAAACACAACTACTTAAAACCAATCATTTAGATAATGGCAATATCATAGATGGCTTGTTTTTAACACATGCACATATTGGTCATTATACTGGACTAATGTATTTAGGTTTTGAAGCCCTAGGAGCAAACAAAGTACCTATTTATGCTATGCCAAGGATGAAATCTTTTTTAGAAGAAAATGGTCCTTGGAGTCAATTGGTTTCTTATAAAAATATTCAACTGAATTTACTGCAAAATAACTCAACAATCATATTGAATGACAATTTAAAAGTAACACCTTTTTTGGTGCCACATCGTGATGAATATTCTGAAACTGTAGGTTACATTATTGAAGGACAACATAAAAGAGCATTGTTTATTCCAGATATTGATAAGTGGGAAACTTGGGAAAGGAATATTATTGAAGAAGTAAAAAAAGTAGATTATGCATTTTTGGACGCTTCATTTTTTAAGGATGGTGAATTAAAAAGAGATATGAGCAAAATACCTCATCCGTTTACTTCAGAAACTACAACCTTATTTGAAAATGAATCTTTAGAAACAAAATCTAAAATTTATTTTATTCACTTTAATCATACTAATCCAACAATTCTAGATAATCATAAACTAAAAGATAGTATTCGAAGTTTAGGATTTAATTTTGCAAAAGAAGGAATGATCGTTCCTTTATGAAAAAATAACCGTTATCTTATTATAAACTATAACCTTCAGCTTAAGTTTATTAGCATTAGATAATACAATCTTTTCTAAATCCTTTTCTTTTGTAATTAGATATTCAATTGAATGTGTGTGTAAAATACTTGTCAAATCCTGTTCAGTAATTCGTCGGCATAAGTTCTTAGGTAACATAATGACTTGTTACTCTAACAAATGCAGGTAAGAAAGAATGTTGGATATTAATGATTTTGTTAAAGAATTTACTAATTAACATTACAAGAATAATCTGCATATAACTTGCTAAAACAATTATTATAATATTAGAAGAAATAGCTTCGTTTCTTTGAATTATCCTTAAATTTGTAGTAGT
>JARRKS010000029.1:0-1018 GCA_037387865.1 Flavobacteriaceae bacterium | reverse complement strand
GCAAATTGAACCTTATAAGCCTAAAAACAAAGTTCGTATAGTTACAGCTGCATCACTTTTTGATGGTCACGATGCTGCTATCAATATTATGAGACGAATTATTCAAGCAACTGGAGTAGAGGTTATTCATTTAGGTCATGATCGTAGTGTAGAAGAAGTTGTAAATACTGCTATACAAGAAGATGTCAATGCCATTGCTATGACGTCTTATCAAGGTGGTCATAACGAGTATTTTAAATATATGTATGATTTACTTCAAGAAAAAGGTTCAGGTCATATCAAGATTTTTGGCGGCGGTGGTGGTGTTATTCTTCCTGAAGAAATTAAAGAGCTTATGGCTTATGGTATTACCAGAATCTATTCGCCTGACGATGGTAGAGCAATGGGTCTTCAAGGTATGATAAATGATTTAGTACAACAATCTGATTTTGCCATTGGAGATGTTTTAAAGGATGAAATTAAACATCTGAAAAAACAAAGTCCTAAAGCTATAGCTAGACTAATTTCTTCTGCAGAAAACTTTCCTGAAGTTGCCAAAAAGGTATTAGATGTAATTCACCAAGAAAACAAAAACTCTAAAATTCCCGTGCTTGGAATAACAGGAACTGGAGGAGCAGGAAAATCTAGCTTGGTTGATGAATTGGTTCGTCGATTTTTAATAGATTTTCCAGACAAAACAATTGGTATTATTTCTGTAGACCCTTCTAAACGAAAAACAGGAGGTGCTCTTTTGGGAGATCGTATTCGAATGAATGCCATCAATTCTCCAAGAGTTTATATGCGTAGTTTGGCAACTCGCCAATCAAATTTGGCATTATCAAAACATGTTAGTGAGGCTATTCAGGTTTTAAAGGTCGCAAAGTTTGATATTATTATTTTAGAGACTTCAGGCATTGGACAATCGGATACAGAAATCATTGAGCATAGTGATGTATCATTGTATGTTATGACTCCAGAGTTTGGTGCAGCAACACAACTTGAAAAAATTGATATGTTAGATTTTGCAGATTTGGTTGCC
>JARRKS010000028.1:10705-18800 GCA_037387865.1 Flavobacteriaceae bacterium | reverse complement strand
TTTTTCTAGCTTGTTTAAATCTTGTACGTCTGTATCATTTTCAAGCAATAAAACACTAGCGTTTTGTGATGCTTTGGCAATAGATGAATTTGGATTTTCATCATTGCTATTATTTATATTCTTATGTGATTCAACAATGGCGTTATTTTTAGGTGAAGCATTATTATTTGTCAATGCTTCGTTGTTCAAATCTTTATTTGAAGAAGCGGTTGCCGCTATATTAGTTTCGTCTGAAATAATATTATTCGGGTTGACTGAAGAATTGGTACTATCATTTGAAGCCTTATTTGTATCGTTAGCAGCATTTTCTTGTTTAGATTGAGTAGAAATTTTGTCTTCAGAAGCTAATGATTCATTTTGACTATTGTCTAAATTCAAATCAGCCGACTTTTTCAGATCATCAGAAGGGTTTTGAAGGGTTGAATTTTCTGAAGATGTATTATTTTCAGTCTCCACCACATGAATTTCAGGTTCTGAATCTACTTTATTATTAAGCATCAAACCACCAATAGATAGAAACAATAACAATAGAGCAGCTACTCCTGCATAACGCCACCAAATCGGAATAACTTTATCGTCATCTTTTTCTTTTTCAAGTTTAGACTTTATGTTTTCCCAAACAGCATCATCGGGAAGGGCTTCAAAATCTTTTAACCTTTCCTGAAAAATCCGATCTATATGTTTCTTTTCACTCATTATAGTGATTGCAATTTCTGCTCGTCTTTATAAACTTCTATTTTTTTCTTTAAAATATCTCGAGCTCTAGCCAAGTTAGATTTTGAGGTACCTTGCGATATTTCTAGCATTTCTGCAATTTCTTTATGCGAATAATCATCTAATACATACAAGTTAAAAACCAATCTATATCTGTCTGGTAGTTCTTGAATTATTTGCAATAAATAATCTATTGAAATACCTTCAGCATCTTCAACTTCCCAAACGCTATCATCAGGAATGTCTTCATTAAGGTTTTAAACCTTATTCTACTACTGGCACTTCTACTTCATAATATAAATCATTATCATTATCATCCAAACCTTGCCAAAACTTAAACACATAAGAGCCAGAATATAAGCAAACAAAGTTAAAAGAGACCTCAACTAGATCATCCGTCAAATCTTCACAAGTATCGCTTTCTATTGCACGGTTTATTACAGCTACAGTTCGTTCGTTTCCATTTTTTTGAAAATAAAAATCATTAAAAGAATGACAGGTACTTGGTCTGTAATATGTAACATTAATTTGGTAAGTCTCATTCAACACCATAGTGTCAGGAACATCAGCAGTTTCTATTGGCAGAAACTGATAATAAAAACTAGTATCTCCATTATCATCGCCAACACTACAAGCAGCAGTAAATACTAATATTAAACATAGAAAAATGAACTTTTTCATTGTAAAAAAGATTTAAGATTATTTATACATCTAATAAATAGATGCTTTTATGCAGAAAAGGTTGCGCTAAATGGTATAAAATAATTTCAATTAACCCTTTATGGCAATCTTAATTTTTTCTTCTAGCTCTTCTTGTAATTCAGGATTATCTTTAATAATTTCTTTTACAGAGTCTCTTCCTTGCCCTAATTTTGTGTCTTCATAGCTAAACCACGATCCACTTTTCTTGATGATTTCGTTTTCAACTGCTATGTCAAGTATTTCACCAACTTTTGATATGCCTTCACCATACATGATATCAAATTCAGCAGTTTTAAATGGAGGTGCAACTTTGTTCTTTACAACTTTAACACGGGTTTTGTTGCCTTTTACATTACCATTGCTATCTTTTATTTGAGTAGACCTTCTTATGTCTAATCTTACAGAAGCATAGAATTTTAAAGCATTTCCACCTGTAGTAGTTTCTGGATTTCCAAACATGACACCTATTTTCTCTCGCAACTGATTAATAAAAATCATTGTGCAGTTGGTTTTACTAATAGTCGCTGTTAACTTTCTTAAAGCTTGTGACATTAAACGCGCATGAAGACCCATTTTTGAGTCACCCATTTCGCCTTCAATCTCACTTTTAGGAGTTAATGCCGCAACAGAATCTATAACCAAAATATCGATAGCTCCAGAACGCACTAAATTTTCAGAAATTTCCAACGCCTGTTCACCATGGTCGGGTTGAGAAATAATTAAATTATCAATATCTACGCCTAACTTTTCTGCATAAAACCGATCAAAAGCATGTTCTGCATCTATAAAAGCAGCAATACCACCAGCTTTTTGAGCTTCTGCAATGGCGTGTAATGTCAAAGTTGTTTTTCCTGACGATTCTGGGCCATAAATCTCAATTACTCTTCCACGAGGATAACCGCCTACTCCTAACGCGATATCCAATCCTAAAGAACCAGATGAAATGGCTTCAATATCAACTACTGCTGAATCACTCATTTTCATTACAGTTCCTTTTCCGTATGCTTTATCTAATTTATCTAATGTTAATTTTAGTGCTTTTAATTTAGCATCTTTATCATTACTCATTTGTTATATTTTTTCTTGTGAAAGTGATGCTAAAATACTACAACTTTTATCATATTACAATTTTATAACGCAACCTTTCACCTTTTTTTGTATCTAATTATTAAAGTGGGAATTTTTTTGCTATGAAAAGGGGTTTTATCGGTTAGTTAGAACCTAAAATTCAAACTTTTAAGATTTTTGATTTTATAGAACTAAAAGTCTTAAGGTGCTTTTTTAAAAAGCACCTTTTTTGTTTGTATAGTTGCTGTATTTTAAAAAAGAAGTATTTTTGCCAAAACATTCTTTAATCTTAAAAATTAGTATAGCATGCAACTGTACAATAAATTAAGTGCTAAAGAAAGGGCGCAATTAATTGATAAGGCTGGCAAAAATAGACTTACCCTTTCTTTTTATCAATATGCCAAAATTGGCAATCCACAACTATTTAGAGACCATTTGTTCATTACATGGGATGCTTTAGATGTATTAGGCAGAATATATGTGGCTCATGAAGGTATAAATGCTCAATTATCGCTTCCTGCAGATCGTTTTAACGAATTTAAATCTCATTTAGATAGTATTACTTTTTTAAAAGACATTCGTTTAAATATTGCAAGAGAACAAGACAATAAGTCTTTTTTAAAGCTAAAAATCAAAGTAAGGCATAAGATTTTAGCAGATGGGTTAAATGATGAAACTTTTGATGTTACTAATAAAGGTGTTCATGTAGACGCTAAGAAATTTAATGACCTTATTGAAAATGAAAATACGGTTTTAGTTGATATGCGAAACCACTATGAAAGTGAAATTGGGCATTTTAAGAATGCCATAACGCCAGATGTAGATACTTTTAGAGAATCTTTAGACTTAATTGAAGAAGATTTACAAAACCACAAAGAAGATAAAAATTTAGTAATGTATTGCACAGGTGGTATTCGTTGTGAAAAAGCTAGTGCCTATTTTAAACATAAAGGGTTTAAAAAAGTATATCAACTAGAAGGAGGCATTATAGAATATGCAAGACAGGTTAACGAATTAGATTTAGAAAATAAATATTTAGGACAGAATTTTGTTTTTGACGATAGGAGGGCAGAACGTATAAGTGATGACATCATTGCCAATTGTCATCAATGTGGTAAACCTTATGATGTTCATACAAACTGTGCTAACGAAGCCTGCCACTTGCTTTTTATTCAATGTGACGAATGTAAAGAAGAAATGGAAAATTGCTGTTCATCAAATTGCATGGAGATAAACAGATTGCCTTACGAAGAACAGAAAGCCTTAAGGAAAGGACAAGGCAACAGTAATGATATCTTCAAAAAAGGAAGAGCAGATTATTTGCCTTATAAAAAAGATTTGAGAAATATTTTTGAGGTGTTAAAGTAAAAAGTGAATTAAGCCCATTTTATTTTAAAACTAAAAATTGTTCCTTTTAAGTCTTTAGAATAATAGTATCTTTACGTTTAAAATAATTATTAACTTTCATTCGCAACCTTTAGTTAGCGAATTCAACATATATAAAGACAAATGGCTTGTAACAGTTGTTCAACTGGTAAAGATGGTCAACCTAAAGGCTGTAAAAATAATGGAACATGCGGAACAGATAGCTGCAACAAACTCACGGTTTTTGATTGGCTCTCAAACATGTCACTTCCTCAAGGTGAAAAACCATTTAATTGGGTAGAAGTACGCTTTAAGAATGGGAGAAAACACTACTACCTAAACACAGAAAATTTATCATTAAGTATTGGGGACATTGTTGCAACTCAAGCAAAATCTGGTCATGATATAGGCATGGTTACACTTACGGGTGAGCTTGTAAGAGTACAAATGAAACGAAAAAACATTTCTAAAAATGATGATGAAACGTTAAAGGTTTATCGCAAGGCATCACAAAAAGACATAGATATTTGGTGCACTTCACGTGACAAAGAGGAAGCAATGAAGGTGAAGGCAAGACAATTTGCAATTGATCTAAATCTTGAAATGAAAATTTCAGACATAGAATATCAAGGTGATGGCAGCAAAGCAACTTTCTATGATACTGCAGAAGAACGAGTAGATTTTAGAGAACTCATTAAAATTTTTGCTAGAGAATTTAGAACACGAATAGAAATGAAACAAGTGGGCTTCAGACAAGAAGCTGCTAGGTTGGGCGGAATAGGTTCTTGTGGACGCGAGTTATGTTGTTCAACATGGTTAACAGATTTTCGTTCTGTAAGCACATCTGCTGCCCGATATCAACAACTCTCATTAAATCCATTAAAATTAGCTGGACAATGTGGTAAATTAAAATGCTGTCTAAATTATGAGTTAGACGCTTACTTGGATGCTTTAAAGGGTTTCCCTAAAACTGAAATTAAACTTCAAACAGAAAAAGGAACAGCGACTTGTCAAAAAACAGATATTTTTAAAGGGCTTATGTGGTATGCTTATGAAGGAGAATGGGCAAATTGGCATGTATTAACCAATGTACAGGCTAATGAAATTATATCTTTAAATGAAAAGAATAAAAAAGTATCAAGCCTTGAAGAGTATGCTTTAGACCCGGCAGCAGATAATAAAACAGATTTTGAAAACGTTGTTGGACAGGATAGTTTAACACGATTTGATAGGCCAAAAAGCAAAAGAAAACGTAACTATAAAAGAAACAATAGAAAACGAAACAATGCAAAGTAAAATATTGACAATTATTTTAATCCTAACGTTTGTCATTACATCCTGCAATTCTAATAGTGTTTTCGATAATTATAAAACAGTACCTAATAAATGGGATAAAGACTCTATTATAAGTTTTAAGATTAACCCACCAGATACTATAAATCCCTATAATTTGTTTGTAACTTTAAGAAATGACAGCAATTATAAGTTTAGTAATCTTTTTTTAATTGTAGGCATTAATTTCCCTAATGGAAAAGTAATTCAAGATACTCTAGAATACCAAATGGCAGAACCTAACGGGAAATTTTTAGGGACAGGTTTTTCAGATATAAAAGAAAATAAACTTTGGTATAAAGAGAGTGTTACGTTTTCTGAATCAGGCGAATATATAGTCAATATTCAACATGCTATGAGAGAAAATGGAAAAGTTAATGGCGTCAAAGAATTAGAAGGCATTACAGATGTTGGTTTTAGAATAGAAAATGTACCTACCAATTAAGTATTTATTATGGCAAAGAAATCCCCAAAAAAAGACAAAAATAGTTTTGAACGATATATTCGTTGGTTCTGGATATTGTTTTCATCCGGTATTTTATTTGTAATACTTATTTTTTTATTAGCATCATGGGGAGTTTTTGGTGAAATGCCCGACCATACTGTATTAGAAAACCCCAAAACAAACTTAGCAACTGAGATAATCTCTTCAGACGGGAAAACACTCGGAAAATTTTATTTTAACGACAATAGAACTCCTGTTGGTTATGATGAACTTCCTCAACATTTAGTTGATGCTCTAATTGCAACTGAAGACGCTCGCTATCTTAATCATTCTGGGATTGATTCAAGAGGCACATTAAGAGCTATGATAAAGTTAGGAAAAGGAGGAGGAGCAAGTACTATTTCACAGCAATTGGCAAAACAATTATTTCATGGTGAAGGTTCAAAAAATTTAATGGAACGAATACTTCAAAAGGCAAAAGAATGGATTATAGCCATTCGTTTAGAACGTCAATATACCAAAGAAGAAATTATCGCCCAATATTTTAATATTTATGATTTTTTAAATAATGCCGATGGGATTAGAAGCGCTGCACGTATTTATTTTGGAAAAGAACCTAGTGAACTGGATTTAAAAGAATCTGCAATGTTGGTTGGCATGTTTAAAAATTCCTCACTTTATAATCCTAGAGTTCGTCCTGAACTCACTAAAACAAGGCGCAATGTGGTTTTAGCTCAAATGGAAAAGTATGATTATATCAACGAAAAAGTGAAAGATTCGGTTCAACAGTTAGAACTAGACTTAAACTATACTCCCGAATCCCATCGCGAAGGGATAGCAACTTATTTTAGAGAATATTTAAGGGATTTCATTAAAAAATGGATTGAAGAAAACCCAAAACCAGATGGGACAAAGTATAATCTATACAGCGATGGATTAAAAATTTACACCACTATAGATTCTAGAATGCAACGACATGCTGAAGATGCTGTGCAAGAACACATGCCGCGTCTTCAAGCTGAATTTTTTCATCAAAACACACCGCAACGTAATCCTACAGCTCCGTTTTTAGAACTTACTACAGGAGCCATTGACACATTAATGAGACGATCAATGAGGCAATCTGAACGTTGGAGAAAAATGAAATATGATCTAAAAAAGAGTGATGAAGAAATAATAGCTTCATTCAAGAAACCAACAGAGATGACGATTTTTTCATGGGAAGGTGAAATAGATACCATTATGAAGCCATGGGATTCTATGCGTTATTATAAATCTTTTTTACATCCTGGTATGATGTCTATGGATCCGCAAACGGGGCATGTAAAAGCTTGGGTTGGAGGAATGAATTACAAACATTTTCAATACGACCATGTTAAAACTGGGAAACGGCAGGTTGGTTCTACGTTTAAACCATTTGTTTATGCAACAGCTATAGACCAATTACATTATTCTCCATGTGATGAGCTTCCAGACACGCCATTTTGTATTGAAGAAGGTAAATATGGAAACCCAGAAGAATGGTGTCCGAAAAATTCTGGTAATGAATATGGAGGCGTAAGAACATTAAAAAATGCGCTGGCAAACTCTGTTAACACTGTAACGGCAAGGTTAATTGATAAAGTTGGACCACAGCCTGTTATTGATTTAGTTGAAAAACTAGGAGTTACTTCACAAATTCTTCCTGTACCCTCAATCGCATTAGGAACGCCAGATTTGAGTGTATATGAAATGGTAGGAGCATATTCAGCATTTGCAAACAAAGGTGTTTATACAAAGCCAGTAATGGTTATGAGTATTGAGGATAAAAACGGAACTATTTTATATCAATTTACACCTGAAACAAGAGATGTATTAAGTGAAGAAGCAGCTTATGTCACTGTAAAACTAATGGAGGGTGTTACCCAATATGGTTCAGGTGTAAGATTAAGAACCAAAGGCGCAGATGCCTATCGCGCTGATTATAGAGAGATTGTTACAGGCTACCCTTATGAATTTACAAATCCTATTGCTGGTAAAACTGGAACTACTCAAAACCAAAGTGATGGCTGGTTTATGGGTATGGTACCAAATTTAGTAACTGGAGTTTGGGTTGGTGCTGAAGAAAGAGCTGCTCATTTTGCTAGTATTACATATGGGCAAGGAGCTGCTATGGCATTACCCATTTGGGCAAACTATATGAGAAGTTGTTATGAAGACCCCGAGTTGGATATTTCTAAAGAAGACTTTGAAGAACCTTTAGAGCTTTCTATTAATGTGGATTGTTCAAAATCTGGAGAATTATTAGAAAACAATAAAAACGACATCCCAGAAACTCCTGATGAGTTAGAATTTTAGGTATTTTAACTAATTATTTTATCGTTTTCGCAAACGCAATAAAATAATCTACAGATTCTGGGTTTCTCATAGCATCAAAATTAATAGATTTTTCTATGGGCATTTTTAATAAAATCTTTTTTATTGGTGCCT
>JARRKS010000028.1:0-10622 GCA_037387865.1 Flavobacteriaceae bacterium | reverse complement strand
TCAAGTTCTAAATTCACAATTAGCGAATCTTCAATAGCTTCAATTTTATTAACTGCTCTATAAATTTCACTAGTGCCAATTCTTATGCCATGCCTATTTAATGTTGCATCAGATCTTCCATAAATTACCAAACCATTAGTTTTGGAATTTATTTTTATAAAATCGCCATGTCTCCATATTCCAGGGTAATGCTCAAAATAACTTGATTTATAACGCTTATTGTCTTTATCGTTCCAAAAATAAATTGGCATAGAAGGCATGGGTTTTGTTATGACCATTTCGCCCAATTCATCATAAACAGGATTTGCATTATCATTAAATGCATAAAGTGAAACACCTAATGCTCTGCATTGTATTTCTGCACGGCGTAAAAAGGTGAGCCACCAACAAATGCGGTACACACATCTGTCCCACCAGCCATCGAACACAGCCAGACATCGTCTTTGATGTTTTTGTAAACATATTCAAAAGCTTCATATGGCAAAGGCGCTCCTGTTGAACTTATTGAGCGAATCGATTTTAAATCAAAATTTGATTTAGCATCAACTTCTTTTTTCATACTTGCGACCAAGTAAGGTGCGCTTGTTCCAAAATGATGAATACCAACTTTATCTGAAAAACCCCAAAGTGAATCAAAATTTGGATATGTTGGACTGCCATCATATAGAACAATTGATGCGCTCATTAATAAAGCAGATTGAACAAAATTCCACATCATCCAACCTGTTGTGGAAAACCAGAAATAGCGTTCGTCTGCATGTACATCATTATGGAATGCCATATACTTTAGATGCTCTAATAAAATGCCGCCATGAGAATGCACAATAGCTTTAGGTATTCCTGTAGTACCTGAAGAATACAATACCCAAATAGGATGATTGAAATCTACAGCTTCAAAGGTTAATTCATTGGTAGGCGTATCAAAAATAGAGTTTATGTTTACAAAATCATTTGAAAAATTATCTAATGCATTATCATTTAAATAAGGTTGAATAATTACTTTTTTTATTGAAGGTAGAGCCTTAACGATATCTTCAACAATATTGGTTTTATCATAAGGTTTGCCATTATAATGATAACCGTCAACAGCAATTAAAACTTTGGGCTCAATTTGAGCGAATCTATCAACTACACTTTCCGTTCCAAAATCAGGTGAAGTGCTAGACCAAATGGCTCCTAATGAGTTTACAGCCAAAAATGATATTGTCGCTTCTGGAATATTTGGTAAAAAAGCAACAACTCTATCGCCTTTTGTAACACCTAGCGATTTTAAGTAGTGAGCCATTGAAGCTACTTTTTGCTTTAGTTCTTTCCAAGTAATTTCAGAATACTTTCCAGATTCGTTTCCAAAATAAATGGCCGTTTTATTTTCATCTTTATGTCTAAAAATATGTTCGGAATAGTTTAGTGTAGCACCTTCAAACCATTTACAATTTGGCATACCATTGTCTACAAGAACATTTTTATAAGAACTATGAGAGATGATTTTAAAGTATTTCCAGATACTTTCCCAGAATAAATCTATATGATCTAAAGACCATTCCCAGATACATTGATAGTTTTCAAATTTAAGATTATAGTTTTGTTGCAACCATTCTTGATAATGGTATAAATGACTATTCGTTTTAAATTGAAGACTACCTTCCCAAAGTTTTTTATCTGACATTCTTAAAGTTGTTTTTTAAGGTTTTCAAAGATAGTTAATTTGAAAGGTTACAGTTCTGTATATTGAGATTAACTACATGAAAAATCTGAATGTTTAATCTTAAGCCATTGCTAAATGTTAAAAAAATATGTATTTCATCGAATAAAATTACATTTAAACAGATAATTGAAATATTTGTCACATATTTACATCACCCAAATAAATTAATATTATAACAGATTTACCAAATCTACCATAATTTTAACTTATGAATTTTGCCCCAAATCTACCTGAACCTACTTACAAATCAGAAAGAGTTTTAGCAAGCTTTGAAAACACAAAAAGGTTTTTAAAAAGTATTGCTTATTTAACTAAAAAATTATTGATGCTATAGTCCTTTTGGTATAGCATCAATTAATTTTTTTGTATAGCTTTTTTTAGGATTGCTGTAAATTTCATCTGCATCACCGATTTCTTCAATTTTACCTTGATTCATTACTAATAATTGATCAGACATATATTTTACAACTGCAAGGTCGTGTGAAATAAAGATATAGGTAAAGTTATATGTTTCTTTCAATTTATTTAACAAATTTAGCACTTGAGCCTGCACGGAAATGTCCAAAGCTGAAACAGATTCATCGCAAATAATAAGTTTAGGTTGTAAAGCTATAGTTCTCGCAATACCTATACGTTGTCTTTGGCCGCCAGAAAATTCATGTGGATACCTGTCAAAGTAGCTCTCATCTAATCCAACTTTATTTAGAACCTCTAATACTTTTGTTTTTCTTTCAGTGTTTGAAGTATAAAGGTTATGGACTTTCATGGGTTCCAATATAGCATTGCCGATAGAAATTCGAGGATTAAGGGAAGAATACGGATCTTGAAAAATAATCTGAATATCTTTTCTTAAGGATAATAGTTCGTTTTTAGAAATTTCTGTAATATCTTTTCCTTTATAAAAAATCTTTCCTGAAGTTGCTTTGTTAAGTTGAAGTATAGCATTGCCAAGAGTAGATTTCCCACAGCCAGACTCTCCTACAAGACCTAATGTTTCACCTTCATACAACTTGAAGCTCACATCATTTACCGCTTTAAAAATTTCAGGTTTTGCAAACCAACCAGATTTTGAAATGTATTCTTTTTCTAAATTGATTATTTCTAATAGAGGTGCTTTTTTGTATAATTTTTCATGTTGTTTTTTTCTAATTTCATCTGTAACAATTACTTCCTCAAAGCTTTTTTCCATATAATCTTGAATAGTAGGTAATGTTTTTAGCCTAACATTCAATGAAGGGCGAGAATTAATAAGTGCTTTTGTATAAGTGTGCTCCGGAAACTTGAATATGTTTAAAACAGAATTTTGCTCGACTATTTCACCTTTGTACATTACCAGAACACGATCTGCAATTTCAGAAATCAAAGTAAGATCATGTGTTATAAAAATAACGCTCATGTTATTTTTGGCTTGTAATTCCTTCAATAATGTGATAATTTCTTTTTGTACTGTGACATCTAATGCAGTTGTAGGTTCATCAGCAATTAAAATATCTGGTTTACATGAAATTGCTATAGCAATCATGACACGTTGTTTTTGGCCTCCAGATATTTCATGAGGATAGGCATTGAAGACTCTTTCAGGATCAGGAAGTTTGACATTATCAAAAAGTTGGAGAACTTCTTTTTCACTTTTTAATTTTGTAAGTTTTGTGTGCTGTAATAATATTTCCTGAACCTGTTTACCACAAGTCATAGATGGGTTTAAAGAACTCATTGGTTCTTGAAAAATCATCGCAATCTTTCGCCCTCTAATTCGTTGAAAAACTTTAGGAACTATCGTACTTAAATCAATATTTTCAAAAAATATTTCTCCATTTGTAATTTTTGAAATGTTTTTAGGTAAAAGCCCTAGAATAGCTAATGATGAAACGGATTTACCACTACCAGATTCTCCAACAATACCCAGAATCTCGTTTTTATATAGTTTATATGAAATACTTTTTATGACTTCATTTTTACCAAATGAGATGCATAAATTTTTGACTTCTAAAATAGGCTGTTTATTCATTTAAACATGAAGTATTTCATCATCGTTTAAAAGTTCATCGTTTCGTAACCGTAAAAATATTTGAGCTACAGCAATGGTATCTTTTTCACAATATTGAATTATTTTATCAATATTATGTTCTTGATAGTAAACACGATAAACGTCACTACCATCTATATCATCCTTTGGAGAAGGAATTCCTAATACGCTTGTCAAAAGTTTCAAAGAAGTATAGGTTTTAAAATCACCAAACTTCCAAAGTTCTAATGTGTCTAGGTGTGGAACTTCCCACGGTTTTTTGCCAAATAAATTTAATTTATAAGGTAATTCTAGATTATGAATAATCATACGTCTTGCTATATACGGAAAATCGAATTCCTTACCATTGTGAGCGCATAGTAAATGTTTTGCTTGACTAAAATGGGAAATTAAAAGATTTTTAAAATCTTTTAAAATCTTGACTTCATCACCATAAAAAGAGGTTGTTCTAAACTGCCTAGAACTATCCTGAAAAGTAAAATATCCAACCGAAATACAAATAATTTTCCCAAATTCAGCCCAAATTCCCGCACGATCATAGTATTCTTCAGCAGTAAATTCTTCTTTGCGTTGATATTGAGACTTTAACTCCCAAAGCTCTTGTTTTTCATCGTTTAAATCTGAAAAATGTTCAACTTCAGGGACAGTTTCAATATCCAGAAATAAAATATTTTCGAGATTGAGTTTTGTTATCATTGATATCTTTTATTATTTCCTCTTTTTTAATAAAATTGCAGTCTGCTTACCAAAAATAGCCGCAACACCACTTGCTATTCCTCCAATAATTCCAGTTACTAATATTAAAAGGTATTCATTACCATTAAGAGGCAACAATATGGCTATTTTCTTTGCTAATATAAAATTGTTAGAGCTGCTCAAAACATAAGCTGAAATCATCCATAATAATGCAATCGCTGAAAAAGGCATAAAAAAGACAGCTGAATGTTTTAAAGGAATAAATAAAGCGGTTGCAAATGCTGCAATCATAATAGACCACCAAGGTAAAATTTCTGATAATACTAGTGCAAGAAAAATGGTAACTATAAAATTTAAAATACTTCTTTTCATATTTCTGGAATTAAAGTTTGTGTGGAAATCACACCATCGGTACTATTAGGATCTTGTAAAAATAAAGCCTTAAAATATTCTCCATTTGCCCATTGATCAATAAAGTTATCGTAATATTTGCTTCCAGGATTTCCAGATTGTCCACCTGGATAAATTCCTAATGCAGGATAAATTCCTAATGCAGTTGGAGGTGAGGTCATTTCTACAATCATACGCCAGGAAGGACCGTGATTTTTATCGGCTGCATTTACAGTATTTCTATCACCACCAATAGGAAGATTGAATCTAGAAAAGGCGGGTAATGCTTGTAATAAATGTCCAACATATGTTCCTTTATAGGCTTGCCAATTATAATCACCATTTTCTTTTTTCCATTCGATAAGTTCATGGGCAGTTTCTTTAAAAGTGATCAAAAACAGATCGTTTGAGGTTTCTTTTTCGGGGGTAGAAACAATATCCATAAAATTATCATCTGGAAAATTTTTCAACATATAAATGGTTTGATATGTGTAAGGATCCATGAATGCAGTATTCTCAACATCAAGTTCATCCCAAGTTAAAGCATACAACTTTTTCCACCATAAATCCCATATACTTGGAGCCAGCAGGTCAGTTTCACTATTAAAGTCCCAGTTTTTAATTCTGTTTAAAACCTCTTTTTCTTCTGAAGTTAAAGAAGAAGTATTCATGTTCTCAAACATATAAGGTAACAACTCTGATGCTTTTTTGTTGAAATTGTTATTTTGTAAATCTTTAAAATCTTGTATTGTGAATTTTTCTTTTGATCTAAAAAAATCATTAATCACCCTATTTCTGTAAGTGTCATAGCCATCATTAAACACAAAATAAGGATATGATTGGTCTACAGGATGTTGATTGGACGAACTTACAAACCCTCGTTCAGGGTTTTTTGTATGAGCATTAAACTTTTGAGGAATAAAACTTTGCCAATCATGGTCAGGATTACTACCATCTAATAAAAACTTACCTTGGCCTTCCCATTTGTTTGGAAATTGGCCTTGAATCCATAATGCTATATCACCATTAGTTGAAGCAAAAACAAAGTTCTGTGCTGGCGCCACCCAATGCGTGAGTGCTTCCAAGTAATCATCATAGTTTTTAGCTTTGTTTAGATTTACTAGAGTTCGTTGATTATTACCACCAACATGTCCGATCCATTTCATAGCATAACCTTCTTTTTGTCTATTGCCTTTAAAAGTATGATCATAACTCACAGGACCATGATGTGTGTAAAATACAGAATCAATAAATGTTTCTTTACCTTTAATTTTTATTTCTTCAAGACGTAAATACGTATTTTTCCATTCACCATCGTATTTGTATTGAGACTTGCTATCATCTTTGAACTCAATTTTGTACCAATCTTTTACATCTCGTGTAGCATTGGTCTCACCCCAAGCAATATGCGTGTTAAATCCAGAAATAATAGATAATGCACCTGGAAGTGTTGCACCATAAGAATTATGTTCTGGTGTTGCTAATTGCATGACAAACCAAATAGAAGGTAAGTTGAGCCCTAAATGAGGGTCGTTTGCAAGAATGGGATTTCCAGAATATGATTTATCTGGTCCAACAGCCCAGTTATTACTTCCATTATCTGGGTCTGGCTTTTCCATTGTTTCAGAAATTGAATCAAGAGGCAATTCACTTTGAGGTATTTCAGTTTGTGCAACATCAATAAAACCCCAATCTGTTTCAACTGGAATTACAGGGTCATTAAAATCGAAAAAATCAGGATATAATAAATCAAAACGGTCTTTACCAAACTCTCTCAACGCATTTGTGTATTCTAAGTCTTCATCACCTCCACAAAGCATATCAGTCATATACATGAGTAACAATGCAGTTTTGTGAACAGACCAAGGTTCTGGTTGATAATCGAGCAATTTATATTCTACTGCAAATTCTTTTGGTTCCAAACTTTCAATATAACTGTTAACACCATCACTATATGCTTGAAGAAATTCTAAAATTTCAGGATCTTCTTTCATCATTTCTAAAGCATTTTCTGCACCGAAACCCATTCCTTTTCTACGTTGAGCCCTATCGTAATTCAATGCTTTTTCACCAATTATTTCAGATAAGCGTCCAGCTGCAGCACGTGTTTGAAACTCCATTTGCCATAATCTATGTTTAGCTGTGATATACCCTTGAGCTCTGTATAAGTCAAAATCATTTTTTGCAAAAATGTGAGGGATGAACTGATCATCATAATTAACAATAACTTCATCTTTTAGACCTTCTATTTGAATGTTTCCTGCTATAGACTCATCATGTTCATTTTGCCAGATACCTTGAGTTGGACTTAAAAATTTGCCAATAGGAGGAATAGATCCAAGTTTAGTGTCTAGACCATAAAAGACAAGAACGGTTAGGACAAATGATAAGATAAATTTAAAAAGTTTCATTTAGTAAAGATTAATCGAATAAATATAGGAATATTTCATATAATTAACTTTTTATCTTGAATAACAAAGTTAGAATAAAGACTGTTGTTTGTAAGGGCTTTCATGTTCAAGCAACCATTGTTTTCTATGTAGACCTCCAGCGTATCCTGTTAGGCTGCCATCTGTGCCAATAACGCGATGACAGGGCACAACAATCCAAAGCGGATTTTTACCATTGGCATTGGCAACTGCGCGTATAGCTTTTATATCGCCTAGATGTTTTGAGAGATCAAGGTATGAGGTGGTTTTACCATAGGGAATTTTAACCAAAGCATCCCAGACTGTTTTTTGAAAATCGGTTCCTTCAGGATTTAATTTTAAGTCAAACTGCTTACGATTGCCATCAAAATATTCTTGCAATTGAATAACACAATCCTCAAGCTCTAAAGGAATGATATTTGTAGCCTTTTCTTCAGTATTTAATACTGTAATTGATAAAATCCCATCAGAATCACCTACAATCTTTGAATAACCTATAGGAGTTTTAATGATACAGGTTTCCATTATTCTTGATCATCATTTGTATCCAATATGCCTAATTTTTTCGCTCTTTCTTCCCAGTTTTTCCTTGCCTGCAATTGCAAGTCTGAAACATTATCGCTTTCGTCCATGATTTCTAAACCAAGTAGTGTTTCAATTACGTCTTCCATGGTCACTATACCACTAACAGTACCATATTCATCAACCACTAACGCCATGTGGTTTTTGGTCTCTACAAGTTGTTCAAAAAGATCAGGTATGGCCATGCTTCTATTTACAATGATAATAGGACGCTTTACTTCTGACAACTTTTTTGAGCCATTATCTAAAGCCATTTCCTTAAAAACATCATCTTTTAGGACTAACCCTTTAATATTATCTTCACTATCCTGATATACAGGAATTCTTGAAAAACGAAGGTTTAAGTTTTTGTTGAAAAACTCTTCAACCGTTGTGTTTTCATCTTCGGTTTGCATAACTGTTCTTGGCGTCATGATGTTTTTCGCTTGGATTTCTTTAAATGTCAAAAGATTTTTTATCACTTTACTTTCAGATTCGTGAAAAACACCTTCTTCATGTGCCATGTCTGCCATGACCAAAAAACCTTCCCGGCTTAAGACACTACCATGTTGCCCTTTGCCTCCAATTAATTTTGTGGTAAGTTGAAGTAACCAAATAATTCCAGTCCATCGTAACGGAAAAATTAGAATCTTCAATGTAGTTGTAGTAAAGCCAGCCAATTGTTTCCAATACGTTGCTCCTATGGTTTTTGGAATAATCTCTGAAGCCACCAAAATTAAAATTGTCATAATAGTAGATACCACACCAACCATAACATCTTCAGTGATTTCTATGCCAAATAAATTCCTAGTATGAGAACCATATAATTCTTCATAAGCTATTTTAGCTTGAACACCTACAAGTATTGCACCCACTGTATGCGCTATGGTATTTAGAGTAAGAATAGCAATTAACGGACGATCCACATCTTTTTTTAGTTTTTCTAACTCTAAAGCAAAAACCTTTCCTTCTTGTTTCTTTACATTAATAAATGTAGGAGTTACGCTTAATAACACTGCTTCTAAAATAGAGCACAAAAACGAAAAGAAAATGGATATAAAAGCGAATAATAGAAGTAAAGCCATTAAAGGTATTTTGATTGAGTGCTAATTTACAAAATCAATTCCACACATTTTTTGTTATTCGGCTAAATAAAAAACTTCTTGTAAGGAAGGACGAATATTTAAATCATAAATATTTCTATGTGTTCTTGTTGGGTAAACACGATTTGATAAAAACACAAAAACCAATTCGGTTTTAGGATCAGCCCAGACAAAAGTTCCTGTAAAACCTGCATGCCCAAAACTTTCAGGACTTACTTCTGGTGCAGGATATGCTTTGTCAATACTTAATGTATCATTGCCTATCAATGGTTTATCAAAACCTAATCCTCTTCTATTATCATTTTCTGGATATTGTATACGAGTAAATTCATTTACTGTTGAGGGTTTTAAATATTGTTTTCCGTTGTATTCTCCTTTTTGCATATACATTTGCATAATAATTGCCAAATCCTTGGCACTACCAAACAAACCAGCATTTCCCGAAACACCACCTAACAATGCAGCGTTTTCGTCATGAACATACCCAGTAGTGAGTTCTTTTCTGAAAATGGTGTCTATTTCTGTTGGGACTATATGATTCTTAAAATGCTTTTCAGTAGGCAGATAACCAAAAGTTTTACAACCTAAAGGTTTATAGAAGTTTTCTTCAAGGTAAGTTTGATAAGGTTTATGTGTAATGTCTTCAATTAATTGTGGATAAATCAATGATGCCATTCCTGAATACAGATAAACCTTTTCAGTATTTACTTTAGATTTTTTAATTTTTCTGAACATTACGTTTTTGAAACGTTTATTCGCATACATATTGGCGTAAACTTGTTTAGAAAATCGTTTCGATTTTTCATTTCTAATAAATCGTTTTTTGACCTTTCCTTTTTTCGTTACTTCATTTAGAAAAACAATATAGGATTGCATCCCAGATTGATGTGCCAATAACTCTCGGAGTGTAATGTCTTTTTTGTCTTTCTTATGTTTCCAAGATTTCCAATAGGTACTAAAAGGTTTGTCCAAATCAAGCTTTCCTTCTTCATAAAGTTTCATTAAAGCAGGTAATGGTCCAGTTATTTTGGTTACCGAAGCCAAATCATAAATATCATCTAATGCAACTTTTTGAATGCTATCATAAGTATGATAACCATAAGCCTGATGAAAAATAATTTTACCATTTTTTGCCACCAAAAGTTGAGCGCCAGGAAAGGCTTCTTGTTTAATTCCGGCAGTAATTATTGAGTCTACTTTGGGTTGGATATACTTTGAATTTAATCCAACAGATTCTGGAGTATCATAGGCAAGCTGGGCATGTGCCACTAAAGCAGAAAAAAGAAAAGAGTAAACAATTAAAAGTTTAATGCGAAACATAAATTCAAGCTCATTTGTCTTCTTGAAAGTTACGAAATCAATTTTACAATATCTTTAGCAAAATAACTGGCTATGATATCTGCACCAGCACGTTTGAAAGCAACAGTACTTTCCATCATAATTTGATTATGGTCCAACCAGCCCTTTTCTGCTGCTGCTTTTATCATAGCGTACTCTCCTGAAACTTGATAAACAGCTACAGGAATATCAAATTCATTTTTTACTTCTCGTACAATATCTAAATAAGCAAGTCCTGGTTTTACCATAACAATATCTGCACCTTCATCAATATCCATTTCAGTTTCGCGAAGGGCTTCATGACGATTGGCATAATCCATTTGATATGTTTTTTTATCCTTCGGAATATTTTTAGCATCAACGGGAGCAGAGTC
>JARRKS010000027.1:0-7154 GCA_037387865.1 Flavobacteriaceae bacterium | reverse complement strand
GTCCGGGATTTGACGATGCCGTGGATACCGATGGTGACGGAACACCCGATGGTTGTGATCCGTGTCCATTAGATATATCAGATGATTCAGACGGGGATGGTGTTTGTGATTCAGACGATATCTGTCCTGGATTTGACGATGCAGTGGATACCAACGGCAAAGGTATACCAGATGGTTGTGATACTTTTGGATTAGAAGAGATTGATTTAGAAGACATTAAGATATTTCCTAACCCATTTGATAATTCAATTATATTGCAATTGCCAAACAATAAAATGATTGATAGGTTAGAAATATCAATATATAATTTATTGGGTCAACGTATTTTGTTAAATATGTACGAAAGAGCCATTAATAGTATTGAAATTAAAAACTTAAACTCAATTATTACTCAACAAGGAATGTACATTTTAAAAGTTAAAGACTTGGATATAGGAAGTACTTCCATAATACAATTAGTTAAAAAATAAAAAACACCTGATTACTTAAATAATAAAACCGCACTTTTAAAGTGCGGTTTTATTTAAAAAAGTTTAAAGTTTATGATTCTGTAGGCTTTTCTGCCTTTTCAATTTTTATTTTCAGCTTATTCTCTTTTTTGTCTAAATCCATAACAATTTTATCGCCTTCATGAATTTTAGAAGTTATTATTTCTTCAGCGAGAGCATCTTCAACATACTTTTGAATAGCACGTTTGAGAGGTCTTGCGCCATATTGTTTATCAAAACCTTTTTCAGCAATAAATTCTTTAGCGATTTTGCTTAATTTAAGAACATAACCCAAATCGTTTATTCTTAATAATAATTTTTCTAGTTCAATATCAATGATTTTATTGATGTGTTCTTTTTCAAGAACATTAAATACAACAACGTCATCAATTCTATTTAAAAATTCAGGAGCAAAAGATTTTTTAAGTGCATTTTCTATAACACTTCTCGCATTGGCGTCTTGCTGTGCTTTTTGGGATGCAGTACCAAATCCAACACCTGTTCCAAAATCTTGTAATTTTCTAGAACCTATATTAGAGGTCATAATAATAATAGTATTTCTAAAATCTATTTTTCGACCTAAACTATCTGTTAAATAACCATCATCCAAAACCTGAAGAAGCATATTAAAAACATCTGGATGTGCTTTTTCTATCTCATCCAAAAGAATAACAGCATAAGGTTTGCGTCTTACTTTTTCCGTAAGTTGACCACCTTCTTCATAACCTACATATCCAGGAGGTGCACCTATTAATCTAGAGATAGCAAACTTCTCCATGTACTCACTCATATCTACACGTACTAAAGCATCCTCACTATCAAATAATTCACGAGCTAACACCTTGGCTAACTGTGTTTTACCTACACCTGTTTGACCTAAAAATATAAATGAACCAATAGGCTTGTTTGGATCCTTTAAACCGGCACGATTACGCTGTATTGCTTTAACAACTTTTGCTACTGCCTCGTCCTGACCAATAACTTTTCCTTTGATAAGTTCGGGTAATTTTGCCAGTCTATTACTTTCTGTCTGGGCAATTTTATTTACTGGAATACCTGTCATCATGGAAACAACGTCAGCCACATTATCTTCAGAAACTATTTCTCTATGCTGTTTTGTTTCTTCTTCCCACTTTTCTTGCGCAATAGATAATTCTTTTTCAAGTCGTTTTTCATCATCACGAAGCTTGGCAGCTTCTTCATATTTTTGTTTTCTTACAACCGAGTTTTTAGTTTCTTTTACACCTTCAAGTTGCTTTTCTAATTCTAAAATCTGTTTGGGAACATCAATATTAGTAATGTGAACACGAGAACCGGCTTCGTCAAGAGCATCTATAGCTTTGTCTGGTAAAAAGCGTTCTGTCATATATCTGTTAGTTAGTTTTACGCAGGCTTCTATAGCTTCTGGTGTATAATCAACATTATGATGCTCTTCGTATTTACTTTTTATATTATTCAGTATTTCGATGGTTTCTTCAACACTTGTCGGCTCAACAATTACTTTTTGGAAACGTCTTTCTAATGCACCATCCTTCTCGATATACTGTCTATATTCATCTAGTGTTGTGGCTCCAATACACTGTATTTCACCTCTTGCTAAAGCAGGTTTGAACATGTTTGATGCGTCCAAACTTCCAGTTGCACCTCCTGCACCTACAATGGTATGGATTTCATCAATAAACAAAATAACATCATCATTCTTTTCAAGCTCATTCATAACGGCTTTCATACGTTCTTCAAACTGTCCACGATATTTTGTTCCAGCAACAAGGCTTGCTAAATCAAGTGTAACAACACGTTTATTGAATAAGATTCTAGATACTTTTCTTTTAATAATGCGTTCAGCTAAACCTTCTGCAATAGCCGATTTACCAACACCAGGTTCACCTATAAGCAGCGGATTATTCTTTTTCCTTCTACTTAATATTTGTGAAACTCTTTGAATTTCTTTTTCTCTTCCTACTACAGGATCAAGTTTACCTTCTTCTGCAAGCGCAGTAAGGTCTCTCCCAAAGTTATCTAAAACAGGTGTTTTAGACTTTTTTGAACTTTTTGTGGTAGATTGGCTAAAAGGATTGTCTTTTGAAGTTTCTTCAGAAGTATCTTCTTCATCAGAAAAGGATTCAGCTTTTGGCGAATCAAGGTAATTATCGTCGCTAGTAATCATAAGTTTAAATTGTTCTTTTACGTTATCGTAATCAACTTTTAGTTTATTTAAAAGTTTTGTAGTTGGGTCGTTTTCGTTTCTTAAAATGCACAATAGTAAGTGAGCAGTATTTATAGAAGTACTTTGAAATAGTTTTGCTTCTAAAAATGTAGTTTTCAACGCTCGCTCTGCTTGTCTTGTTAAATGCAGGTTTTTCTTTTCATTAGACAATTCAGAAACATTGGGATTTGCAGGACTTAAAATCTCAACTTTTCTTCTTAAATGGTTTAAATCAATCTCTAAAGCATTTAATATATTAATAGCTTTTCCACTTCCATCGCGTAATAGTCCAAGCATCAAGTGTTCAGTACCGATAAAATCATGGCCTAAACGCAATGCTTCTTCTTTGCTGTATGCAATGACATCTTTAACTCTTGGTGAAAAATTATCGTCCATATATTTCCCTCTTTCTGCATTAAAAATACTAAAACATATTTATTAATGACAAAAACTATACCTTAAATTAATATAAACAGGACTAATAGACAAAAAAAGAGGACTAAATCAAAATATTTTCGTTCATATTTATTAACCAAAAAACCGCTTAAGATTGTTAATAAAAAACAGAAAAAACAAGCCATTAAACCTTACAATAACTTATGAAATAATTATATTAGCACGATTTTAAATAACACTAAAATAATTTATAAATTATTATGGCAGAAGGAGAAAAACTGATACCTATTAATATAGAAGATGAGATGAAATCGGCTTACATTGATTATTCAATGTCGGTCATTGTGTCACGTGCTTTGCCAGATGTAAGAGATGGTTTAAAACCAGTTCATAGGCGTGTACTATATGGTATGCACGAATTAGGTGTTAGATCAAATACAGCACACAAAAAATCTGCAAGAATTGTTGGTGAAGTTTTAGGTAAGTATCATCCTCATGGAGATACATCAGTTTACGATACAATGGTACGGATGGCTCAAGAGTGGAGTTTAAGATATATGTTGGTTGATGGTCAAGGAAACTTTGGATCAATAGATGGAGATAGTCCTGCAGCAATGCGTTATACTGAAGCGCGAATGCGTAAGATTTCAGAAGACATGTTGGCAGATATTGATAAAGAAACTGTTGACCATAAATTAAATTTTGATGACACACTTCAGGAGCCAACAGTTCTTCCAACAAGAATACCTGGTTTATTAGTTAATGGTGCTTCTGGTATTGCAGTTGGTATGGCTACAAACATGCCCCCACATAATTTAAGTGAAGTTGTTGATGGTATTGTAGCTTATATTGATAATAACAATATTGAGATTGATGAGCTCATAAAACATATTAAAGCACCAGATTTTCCAACAGGAGGAACTATTTATGGGTATGATGGTGTGAAAGAAGCTTTTCATACAGGAAGAGGTCGTATTGTTATGCGAGGAAAAGCTATTATTGAAGAAGTTGATGGTAGAGAGTCAATTATTGTAACAGAGGTTCCTTATCAGGTTAATAAGGCAGATATGATTAAGAAAACTGCCGATTTGGTTAACGATAAAAAACTAGATGGTATTTCTACTATTCGTGATGAGTCAGATAGAAATGGTATGCGTATTGTATATGTATTAAAGCGTGATGCCATTCCTAATATTGTTTTAAATAAACTTTATAAATATACAGCCTTACAATCTTCTATTAGTGTAAACAATATTGCATTAGTAAAAGGTAGACCACAATTATTAAACTTAAAAGAGCTCATTCTCCATTTTGTTGAGCATAGACATGATGTTGTTGTACGACGTACAACTTATGAATTACGTAAAGCAGAAGAAAGAGCCCATATTTTAGAAGGCTTAATTATTGCATCAGATAATATTGATGAAGTAATAGCCTTGATAAGAGCTTCATCAAATGCTGACGAAGCTAGACAGAAGTTAATTGAACGATTTGAACTTTCTGAAATACAAGCAAAGGCTATTGTTGAAATGCGTCTACGTCAGCTTACTGGTTTAGAGCAAGATAAGTTACGTTCTGAATATGAAGAGTTGATGAAAACCATTGAAGACTTAAAAGATATTCTTGATAAAAAAGACCGTAGAATGGATATTATCAAAGAAGAACTTTTAGCTGTAAAAGATAAGTATGGTGATGAACGTCGTTCAATTATTGAGTATGCAGGCGGTGATTTAAGTATAGAAGACATGATTCCAAACGAGAAGGTTGTTATAACTATTTCGCATGCTGGTTACATAAAACGTACATCACTCACAGAATACAAAACACAGCATAGAGGAGGTGTTGGTCAAAAAGCCTCTACCACTAGAAATGAAGATTTTCTTGAGCATTTATTTGTTGGTACAAACCATCAATATATGTTATTCTTTACTCAAAAAGGAAAATGTTTCTGGATGCGTGTTTATGAAATACCTGAAGGAAGCAAAACTTCAAAAGGAAGAGCCATTCAGAATTTAATCAATATTGAGCAAGATGATAAAGTCAAAGCATTTATTTGTACTCAAGATTTAAAAGACGAAGAATATATCAATAGTAATTACGTGATAATGGCAACCAAAGGCGGCCAAGTTAAGAAAACATCTCTGGAGCAATATTCAAGACCAAGAACAAATGGGATTAATGCTATTACAATCAGAGAAGACGATGAATTGCTAGAGGCAAAATTAACAACTGGAGAAAGTCAAGTCATGTTAGCTTTAAAATCAGGGAAAGCTATCCGATTTGAAGAAGCCAAAACGAGACCAATGGGTAGAAATGCTTCAGGTGTAAGAGGTATTAAATTGGCTAACGAGAAAGATGAAGTGATTGGGATGATTGCAGTTGATGATTTTAGTCGTGATATTCTTGTTGTTTCAGAAAATGGCTACGGAAAACGATCTAGTTTAGAAGATTACAGAATTACAAATAGAGGAGGAAAAGGTGTAAAAACCATTTCTATTACAGAAAAAACTGGTAATTTAGTAGCTATTAAAGATGTTTCTGATACTGATGACTTAATGATTATTAATAAATCAGGTATAGCAATTAGAATGGGAGTTGAAGATTTAAGGGTCATGGGAAGAGCAACACAAGGTGTTAAATTAATTAATTTAAAAAATTCTGATTCTATTGCAGCAGTTGCTAAAGTAATGCAAGAAGAGGAAGAAGTTGAAGAGATAGAGAATGCAGCAGAAACAAATACTGAAAATGAAGATGGCACAACTCTTGATATAAGTGAAGACGAAAACAATAACAACGAATAAATTAAAGATTAAACAGAATGAAAAAACAATTTTTAGTAGCATTTGCTATATTAATTTCAATGATTTCTTTTGCCCAGAAGAAAGAATTAAGAGCTGCAGAAAAAGCTATAAAGGATAATAATTTTGCTGAAGCTAAAGCAGCATTAGGTTCAGTTTCATCAATGTTATCTTCTTTAGATACTAAATTGAAAGATGAT
This sequence comes from Flavobacteriaceae bacterium, assembly GCA_037387865.1. Lineage (GTDB taxonomy): Bacteria > Bacteroidota > Bacteroidia > Flavobacteriales > Flavobacteriaceae > Gilvirhabdus. Next base: position 1,066 of record JARRKS010000027.1, on the reverse strand, counting down.
TATTATTATTTAAATGCGAAAGCATTATTTGCAAATGGAGCAGGAAACAATGATGACATTAATACTGCATTAGAAAGTTTAGCAAATATTAGTAATCAAAATTCACCAGAGATTACAGCATTGAAGCAAGAAATGGTTAATTCTTTTTTGACTAAAGGAAATGAATATTACGAAAAGAATGACTACTCTTCTGCGTCACATAGTTTTGAGCAAGCCTATAGAGCCTCAACAAAAGACACGCTTTATCTTTATTATGCAGCATCCACAGCTGTAAGCGTTCAGGATTATGACCGATCTTTAAAACTGTATAATGAACTTAAAGATTTAGGTTTTACTGGTGTTGAGACAGAATATATAGCAACTAACAAGGAAACAGGAGAAGAAGAGGCTTTTCAAACTGCAAGTTTAAGAGATCTTTCTGTAAAGGCAGGAACCCATATTAACCCAAGCGCAAATAAAACAGAATCAAAACGTGCTGAAATTGTAAAAAATATTGCGCTTATTTATATTAGTAATGGAGAAAACGAGAAGGCATTAGAAGCTATGGCCGATGCTAGAAATGAAAATCCAGATGATATTAATTTATTACTCTCTGAAGCTAATGTTCATTATAAGATGGGTAATAAAGATAAATTTAAAAGCCTTTTAGAAGTAGCCACTCAAAAAGACCCTAATAATCCAGAACTACAATATAATTTAGGAGTTATTGCTGCGGATTCTGGAGATATTGAAGGTGCTAAAAAATATTATAAAAGGTCTATAGAGTTAGATCCTACTTATATCAATTCACAAATTAATATGGCCGCTTTAATTTTATCTGAAGAAGAAGCCTTAATTGAAGAAATGAATGGTTTAGGAAGTTCTGCTGCTGATGATAAAAGGTATGATGAGTTAAGAGAAGAAAGAAAAGCGTTATATCAAAACGCAATACCTTATCTAGAGTCTGCATTAAATATAGAATCTGATAATATCCAAGCTGCAAAAACACTAATGAATATTTATAGTGTAACCGGAGATGATGCTAAATTTAAAGCGCTAAAAGCTAAAATAGATGAGTTAGAAAGTG
>JARRKS010000026.1:0-13211 GCA_037387865.1 Flavobacteriaceae bacterium | reverse complement strand
CTGTAAAAAGGAGGATTATTAAGAACAGCTTGAAATGCACTTGCCAGTTCACTCGAAGTTAAATCACTCTTTATTAAGAAACCATCAGGGTCTATAGTTTGAATGATATTATGAATTCTATAAGATTCATTAAACATGGTTAGAATAACTATTTTAGCTTTAGGTAGAATAGTTCTGGCGTGTACTGCTAAATCTTCGCCTGAACTCATGGAACCGTCTGTTGAAGGAGGTAAGCTAATATCTACAAATAAAACATCATAGGGTCTCGCTGTTTTAAGAGATTTATCCATATAATAAATAGCCTCATCACAATTATTTGCAATATCAATTTCGAGATGCTGATTCTCTTTTTTGGTAAAAAGTAACGTGTTTTGATATCCTTCAATAATCATTGGATGATCATCTATCATTAGTATACGAATTGTACCTTCCATCATTCAATTTAAAATTTTACTGGAACTTGAATTTCGATTTTTGTTCCTTTACCTTTCTCTGATTTTATAACCAACTTACCTTGAATTTCGTCAACCCTGGAAGCAATGTTTTTTATACCAATTCCTTTTTTAGCCTTGTTAACATCAAATCCAGAACCATCATCAGTTATAGTTAAGCAAATTACATTATTTTTTAAAATAACGCTAACCTTAACCATACCAGCATTGGCATGTTTGTAGATATTTTGTAAAGACTCCTGAACAATTCTATAGATATGAATTTTGGTTTTGTTTGGTACTTTATCCCAATTAATATTCTCTGAAAAGTCAAGTTTATATTTTAATTGATAGGCTTTAGTTTGTGTGTCAATTAAGGTTTTAATAATATCCATAAACCCTGAACCTCCTATAAAATCAGTACTCAATTCATGGGATACTTTCCGAATGTCTTGTTCAATATTTTTCAGTTCTTCTATATACTGTCCTCTAGTTTTTATGGCTTCAGGGCTTGGATTCATATTCAAGCTATCCAAACTTAATCGAGTTCCAAACAATCGACCTAGTACACCGTCATGAAGCTCTTGTGAAATTCTACTTTTTTCTGCAGTTCTAGCCTCTTCTATTTTATCTTGTTGTGATAGCATTAAATTATAGATTTCTTCATTGGCTTCTTGTTGTTGTTGAATAAGTCGTAATTCTTTGTTCTTAGCCCGTTGTGTGATAATTATATAAACAAGAAAAAAACCAACTACGAGCCCTCCAGAAAGTATCAAAAGCCACATTTTTTCTCTTGCAATTTGAATATTTTCCTGCTCAATTTTATCAGTTTCATATTGTATTCTCGCAAATTTATTTCTTATGGAACGTTCATTTTTTATAAGGCTATCATTGAGTTTTATATATGCATCATAATATTTCACAGCAATACTGTCGTCTTCAATTTTTGATAACCATAATAATGATTCCAACAACTCATCAGTATAATTTGGTTCTGATGCTTCTTTTGCTCTATAGGCATAATGTTTTGCAGAATCTGCTTTCTTATTGAAATGATAATATTCCGCCAAATTTTGGTTTACAACAATAGAATTATAAACATCTTCTATACTGTCACAAATTTTCAATGCTCTTAAATACAGGTCTGGTAGCTGGTTGTAATCTCCTGAAAGAAAAAGTGTATGCGCATAATTATTGAGAACTAAAGCATAAAAATCGGGCCTTTCATTGATCAGATTTTTATTGCTCAAAATTTGGTTGTAATAATCTATTGCCAAATCATACTCTCCTGAAAATTTATAAACATTGGCTAAATTATTTTTTTGGTTGTTAATTGTTGCTCTATTTTCTCCTTTTAATTCTTTTTTAATTTCTATAGCCTTAAGATTATATTCTATAGATTCTTCGAATTGATTAAGTTCCATGAAAATTAGACCAAGTTCATTATAAAAGTATGACTTATATCTTTTCACTTCATTAGTTTCCTTTAATTGATCTAATAAAGACAATCCATTGGTAGACGTTAATTCACTTCCTGTATAATCTTTCTCAAATCGTTGCATTATGGCTATATCTAAAAGAACTACAGCAGTGTTAAAATTATCATTAAGCTCCCTATATAGCTTTTCGGCTTTATTATCATAATAATAAGCGCTATCAATAGAACGATTAAAATAATAGTAGCCTAAATTTTTATTTACTCGGGCCAATTGGGATTTGAAACTTGTTTTAGTAGCCAGTTTTAGAGCTTTATGACTATATTCTAAAAATGAATTATCGTCTTCAAATTTTTTATATATTAATGATAAATTAATAAAACTCTCAATAACTAACGAATCTATTTTAAATTCTTCGGCTAGTTCTTTAGCACGAAAACCATATAATAAGCATTGTTCGAAATCGTTTGTGATATTATTTTGTGAACTATTTAGGTAATAATTAATACTATCTAAAATAGCTTTATTTCCTTCTTGAGAAAAGAGAAAAGAAGGTAAAAACGATAGTAAAATAAAGGTTTTTAGATTCAATTTTTGAGATATAATATCTCAAATGTATCTATAATTTTTGAATTTATTAAATGAAGAAACCCTTATCTTTTAATAAGGGTTCAATATAATTTAAAATAGCATTTATCTATCTTTCTGTAACATTACCACCTTGCATAGCGGTATATGAATCTGAAGGCGTTATTAACGCATCATCTTCGTTTAAATCTTGTTTCGTACAAGACGTTAATGCAGTAAATAATAAGGCTAATAATAAGGTAACTTTTAGAGCTTTCATAATTTCAATTTTAAGGTTAAACAACACTTTATCTTTTTTTCAATATTAATTTTCAAAATCTGGGATTTGACTTTCAAATCCTTTTGTTTGAGGGATAAAATGGATAATTAATCTTAAAATTAAAATACCAACAAAGGCAGATCAATTTTGTAATACAAATTGAGGGAATGACAAAAAACGTCTAAAAATGGATTAATGTTTTCTTAAAAGCTGAGGGAAAATGATTTGGGTGCTATTAAGTGAGACTAAATTATGTTAAACGGTAGCAAGGATAAAATAAATCCGATAAAGTGTATAATTTCATCGATGAAATGCATATAATCGATAAACAACATCAAGCATTGTGTTTTTCAACAACAATAAAAGTATTTAAATTTTCTTAAATATTAAGAAAAATGATAAATAATAAATATTAACTCGTTATATTTATTAATATATAACGTTTTTGTATGATTACTGTTGATACAGCATTACGTATTTTAAAAGGTAAATTGTATTCTTTAAATCAATTTGAAAGAAAGTCTCTTAATCAATCGGTTGGTTATGTTTTATTTGAAGATATTATTTCTCCTATTAATATGCCACCTTTTGCACAATCTGCAATGGATGGTTACGCGCTTTGTTTACATGACAGTTTAAACTACAACTTAATTGACGAAGTTAAAGCAGGCGACAATCGCAATCCACAATTGAAAAAAGGAGAAGCTGTCCGGATCTTTACTGGAGCTCCTGTTCCTAAAACAGCAAATGCTGTAATAATGCAAGAGAAAGTTTTAGTAAACAACAATATTATTACTATAAGCGAGCATATAAATTCAGGAACAAACATAAGACTTATTGGTGAGCAGATTAAACTAAATGATGTTGCTTTGAAAAATGGAATTAAACTGAATGCAGCTTCAATTGGGTTTTTAACATCATTAGGAATTACTGAAGTTAAGGTTTATAAAAAACCAAGCATAGCGATAGTTGTCACAGGAAACGAATTAGCAAAATCTGGAGAACCTCTCGCGTATGGTCAAATTTATGAAAGCAACTCTGACATGCTTAAAGTTGCTTTAAATTCGATTGGGTATAACGAAATTTCAACACATAAAGTTGAAGACGATTATACTAAAACCAAAAACAAGCTAGAAAATGTTATGGCAAATCATGATGTTGTTTTAGTTTCTGGAGGCATTTCGGTCGGAGATTACGATTTTGTTGGTAAAGCCCTACAAGAATTAGAAGTAGAACAACTTTTTTATAAAGTAAAACAAAAACCAGGTAAACCTTTGTTCTTTGGAAAGAAAAGAGATAAAGTCATTTTTGCACTACCAGGAAATCCTGCAGCGGCTTTAAGTTGTTTCTACATTTATGTGCAAACAGCTTTACAAATACTTTCTGGTGATGTGAATTTTTTCCTTAATCGAATAACTGCAAAATCAGATTCAAGCTTTATTAAGAAAGGCGATAGAGCTCAATTTTTGAAAGCCATATATAAGAAAGGAAAAGTTACAATTCTTGATGGGCAAAGTTCATCAATGCTACATACATTTGCTCTGGCTAATGCATTGGTTTTTATTCCTGAAACAAAAATTAAAGTTAAGATTAATGAAGATGTAGAAGTTATTCTTCTTCCAATAAATTGATGTAATATGAAGTACAAAATAAAAAGTAAAATATGGATTGAAGCAGAAGGAAATATACTTCTTGGTAGAGGAAGAGTAAGTTTATTAAAAGCAATTGAACAAACTGGATCATTATCCAAAGCAGCAAAATCGTTAAATATGTCATATAAAAAAGCTTGGAATCTGGTTAATGATGTAAACTTAAGAGCCGAAGAACTAGTTGTTAAAACAAGTATTGGTGGAAAAGGTGGTGGTGGAACAATTTTAACTGACTACGGAAAGTTACTTATTAATGCTTTTGAAACAATTAATGAAAATTGTCACAACTTTTTAGATAATCAATTAACCAAGACATCACTTTGATGATTTTTGAAATTGAACATATCTGGTTATTTCTTCTTACGCTTCCAATAGTGTCATTTTTATATGCAAGTGTTGGTCATGGTGGCGCAAGTGGTTATTTAGCATTAATGGCACTATTTTCTTTTGCACCAGAAACTATGAAGCCGACAGCATTATTGCTCAATTTGTTTGTTGCTGGTATCGCTTTCTACCATTATTATAAAGCTGGTTATTTTAATAAAAAACTGTTTTTATCGTTTGCTGTAGCTTCAATTCCATTAGCTTTTTTAGGAGGCTTGATAGAAGTAGATGCTTCAATTTACAAAAAGATTTTAGGAATCCTTTTAATCTTTGCAATATTGAAAATGCTCAATATATTTGGAAAGGAAAGCTCATATATTAAAGAATTAAAATTATGGCAAGGGTTAATTGTTGGAGCGGTTATAGGATTCTTTTCAGGATTAATAGGGATTGGTGGTGGTATAATTTTAACTCCAGTTATTTTACTTTTTCATTGGGGTAAAATGAAAGAGGCTGCTGCAGTTTCAGCTTTATTTATTTGGGTAAATTCAGCAGCTGGGTTAACTGGGCAAATTAGCAGTGGTGTTATAATTTCCAATCAATCTTTTATTTTGGTAGCTTTTGCTTTAGTTGGAGGTTTTCTCGGAAGTTATTATGGTAGTAAAAAATTTAATAATAAAAAATTAAGGCGTTTATTGGCAATTGTTTTGATAATTGCTGCTATTAAATTGATTTTTGTATAAATATGAAATTACACATCAAATATTTCGGATTATTAACTGAAGTTACAAAATGTACTGAAGAAATTATTGATTTTTCAGGAAACACAATTCAAGAGCTGCTTCAAGTATTAATCACCAAATATCCAGAACTGGAAAACAAAGATTTTCAAATTGCACAAAATAATGAACTTGTTTCTAAAGAAACTTTAATATCAAATCCCGAAATTGCTTTATTGCCTCCATTTTCTGGTGGATGAAATTATGAATAGATATAACAGACATATCATTTTATCAGACATTGGCCAGGAAGGGCAACAAAAGCTTTTGCAAGCCAAAGTGCTGGTTGTTGGTGCTGGTGGTTTAGGTTGTCCTGCACTACAATATTTGGTTGCAGGAGGCATCGGAACTATTGGAATAACAGATTTTGATATTGTTGAAGAATCAAATCTTCAACGTCAGATTTTGTTTGGTACATCGTCACTTGGGATGAATAAAGCATTTGCTGCAAAAAACAGATTAGAAGATTTAAACCCTACAATTACCATTAATGCATATCCTGAAAAACTCACTGCAAAAAATGTGTTAGAATTATTTAATGAATATGATATTATTGTAGATGGGACAGATAATTTCTCAACACGATATTTAATAAATGATGCAGCAATTATTACCAACAAACCTGTCGTTTATGGAGCTATTTACAAGTTCGAAGGGCAAGTTTCAGTATTCAATTATCAAAATGGTCCAAGTTATCGCTGCTTGTTTCCAAATCCTCCAAAAGAAGGTTCAATAGCAAACTGCTCTGAAGTTGGCGTTTTAGGTGTTTTGCCAGGAATTATTGGAACAATGCAAGCAAATGAAGTCATAAAAATCATACTTGGTTTTAAAGATGTATTGTCTGGAAAACTATTTTGCTACAATGCAAAAACAAATCAAACATCAACTTTAAAAATTAATAAAAATGATTCCGAATTCGAAAAAGTTTTAAATCAAAAAACTAATCTTAAGGAGTTTCATGAAAATATTTCTTGTTATGCACTAATTCCTGAAATTTCGGTTGAAAAGCTTTTGAATAAAGATAATGTTATGTTTATAGATGTTAGAGAATTACACGAACAACCTGAAATTAATATTCCTATTTGTGTACAAATTCCGTTAGGTGAACTTGAAGAAAACATTCATCAAATCAATTCAGATAACACAAATATTTTAGTGTGTCAAACTGGAATACGTAGTAAAAAAGCTGTCGAAATACTTCAAAAGCATAACTTTTCAAATTGTTATAGTTTAATTGGAGGCGTTTCAGAATTAATTCAACAATTAAAAATTAAGATATAATGAACGAGAGAAAACCAAAAAACGTTTTTATTGATGGTGCTATTTCTTCAAGTTTTATTGGAGAATCAATTGCAAAACATCAAACCAAAACAACTATTGGAGCACATAATATTTTTTTAGGCCAAGTTCGAGCAGATGAAATTGATGGTAAAGTAATTTCTGCAATAGAATACACAGCTTACGAAGATATGGCAAATGAAAAATTCTTTGAAATTAGAGAAGATACTTTCAAGAAATTCAATTTAACGTGCATGCATATTTATCACAGTCTTGGTAAAGTAAATGCTGGTGAAATTTGCCTTTTTGTTTTTGTGTCGTCACCAAGGCGAAAAGAAGTTTTTAAAGCATCAGAATTTGTAGTTGAGGAAATTAAAGCAAATGTACCTGTTTTTGGAAAAGAGATTTTTGAAGACGAATCGCATCAATGGAAAGTAAATAGTTAGATATGGTTGATATTACAAACAAATCAAATACACTTCGCCTTGCAAAAAGCAGCTGGATTATTAGGCGTTAAGAAAACACCAGATTTATTACCTGATTGCCATCCTTTGCCAATTGAATTCACTGGAATTGACTATGAAATAAATGATTTAGAAATCATCATTTCTTGCACGATTAAAACCATTTACAAAACTGGTGTCGAAGTTGAAGCCATGCATGGTGCATCGGTTGTTGCATTGAATATGTACGATATGTTGAAACCTATTGACAAAGGTGTTGAAATTCATCATATAAAACTGATTAACAAAAAAGGCGGAAAATCAGATTTTAAAGACCGTTTTAAAGACGAATTAAATGCTGCTGTCATTGTGTGTTCAGATACAATTTCGGCAGGTCAAAAAGAGGACAAAGCGGGAAAAGCAATAATTAATAAACTTGAAGAATGCCATGTTTCAATTTCAGATTATATTATCATTCCTGATGAAAAAGAAATCATTCAAGAAAAAGTGAAGCATTACGAAAGTGAAGGTGTTAATATGATAATTTTTACTGGCGGAACCGGATTATCAAGTCGTGATGTAACTCCTGAAGCTTTAAATGAAATTATAGATAGAAAAATTCCTGGTATTGAAGAAGCTATTCGTAGTTATGGGCAAAACAGAACACCATATTCTATGTTGTCAAGAAGTATTGCTGGCACCATAAACAACACACTAATTTTAGCATTACCAGGTTCAACTAATGGCGCAAAAGAATCTATGGATGCTATTTTTCCAGCAACTTTACACGTTTTTGGGATCCTAAAAGGCAACAGACATAATTAATGAAAAACAAAGAAAACATATTACAAGATTCATTTGGAAGGCAACATACCTATTTGCGTATTTCGTTAACAGAACTTTGTAATTTACGATGTACATATTGTATGCCAGCAGAAGGTATTCAACTTTCACCAAAATCTCATATCATGAATTTTGAAGAAGTCTATGCCATTGCAAAAACCTTTGTTGATAATGGTGTAACTAAAATTAGATTAACTGGTGGAGAGCCTTTGGTTAGAAAAGATGTAGATGTTATTTTAAACAAACTAGCTACACTTCCTGTATAGCTTTCAATTACTACTAATGCAGTTACAGTAAATCGTTTTATAGATGTTTTTAAATCCTGTGGAATTAAAAATATTAATGTGAGTTTAGATTCTCTTAATGCTGAAAAATTCAAACAAATAACGAGAAGAAACGATTTTGAAAAGGTTTATAAAAACATCATGCTTTTAATTCATCAAGGCTTTAATGTGAAACTAAATGCAGTATTAATAAAACGTTTTAATGACAATGAAATTATTGATTTTATTCATCTCACAAAAGAGCTTCCTATTTCTGTTCGGTTTATAGAATTCATGCCTTTTGATGGTAATAAATGGGATAAAGAAAAAATGATTTCATACAATGAAGTGATGACTTATGTAAATAATGCTTTTAAATCTGAAGATGTTATAAGATTACAAGACGCACCAAACGATACTTCAAAAAACTATCAAATAAAAGGCTATAAAGGTTCATTTGCAATTATCAGTTCGGTTACAAATCCTTTTTGTGATTCTTGTAACAGAATACGATTAACTGCAAACGGAAGATTAAAAAATTGCTTATTTTCAGCTTCAGAATCAGATTTATTAACGCCTCTTCGAGAAGGAAAAAATATAGAACCTATCATCCAAAAAGCAATTCAAGCAAAATTTAAAATTCGAGGTGGTATGGATACTATCAAAAAACTGGAACGGCCCGATTTACATAACCAAAACAGAAGTATGATTACTATTGGTGGTTAGCTCGGTATAAATTATTGTAATCTTCTATAGAATCAATATCTGAAACCATGGCTTCTGCATTTAACGAAACCACCTTATCGTCATATTTTTTAATTAATAATTTAGCTCCTTGGTCATTTGAGAGTTGCGCTAATTCTTTAAAATAAAAATTATCAAACAAAACTGGAACACCTTTCTTTCCATCTTTATATGAGGAAGCAATGATTAGATTTTTCTCTTTTATAAATTCTGAAATCATCAAGTTTAGATATACTGATGTTATTAATGGTTGATCTCCTAAAAGTATTAAAACAGCTTCAGCATTTGGATGACTTTCTTTAATGTGATTTATACCAAAAGCAATAGAGTTTCCTAATCCTTTTTTCCAGCTTTTATTTTTTAAAATATGTATTGGGTAATGATTAATTGAAGCATTTATTTTTTCAAAATTGGCGCCTAAAACAACAACAATATTTGGAGATATGTCTTTTGTAACTTCAATTGAATTACTCAAAAGTGTTGTGTTTTTCCATTTTAGTAATTGTTTTGGAGTTCCCATTCTTTTAGATTCTCCAGCAGCTAGAATTAAGATGGCAATATTTAACTTATTCGACAAATTAATAGATTAAGAATGTATTCTACCAATCTTTTCTTTTAATGGCATTGGTGTCTTTTCTCTGGTAACAGACAAAATTTCAGACAATATCGAAATTGCTATCTCTTGTGGAGTTTCTGCTCCAATATTTAATCCTGACGGACCATAAATTAAATCTAAAAAAGCTTCATCAACATCCGGGCAATACTCTAAAAATTCAGAAATGATTTTTTCTCTTCTTTTGGTTGGTCCTAACATTCCTAAATATACAGGACGTGTGTCTTTTAGTTCGATCAAATATTTGAGATCGTTTGCAAAATTGTGTGACATTAACACAATAGCTGTTTGGTCATCAATAGATTTTAATTCTAAAGCATCTGGAGAAACCGAATAGAACGCACATGCTCCTGGGAAATTATCAATGCTTTTAGATTCTAAAGGTCCTGAAATTACAGTAACTTCCCAGCCATTAAAACGAGCTAACTGACACAATTGAACAGCATCATGTTCTGCTCCAAAAATCATTAATTTAAAACATGGAGGCATTGCTTGCGTGAATAATGACAGCTCTTCCCTATCAGGTATATTCTTGCTTGAAACAGAATAGTTTTTATTTTCAAATTCGAAGAAAGTTCCTATTTCAAGATGTTCTTTTTCTTCGAAAGCATAATGCGAGTTGATTGTAAATTTTAATCGGTTCTTTATTGTATTATTAAACGAATTGATGAAATTGTCACTAGGCTGAAAAATCTCTATTAAAATGTAAAGTATACCTTCGCAACCTAATCTATATCTTCCATCATAATGCATCATTTTAGAAATACCCGTTTGAAAAACAGATTGAGACTGTCTTAAAATATCTTTTTCTACACATCCTCCACTTACAGCACCAATCATATTACCATCTTCAAGAATTAACATTCTAACACCAGGTTTTCTATATGAAGAACCTTTTAAATCTACTACAGATGCAAGAACAGTTTTGAGTCCTTTTTCTTTAGCTTTTTGATAAGCTTCAACAATGTCTATTATTTCATGAGTCATACTAAAAAATTAGTAAAAGCCTTCTAGAAGGCTTTTACTTTTTGAAATGAATTTTATTTAACCAATAACTTTTTCAAATTCCATATTATGAATAAACGGTTGTTTATAAAGGCGTTTCCCTGTAGCACTATAAATTGCATTTGCCAAAGCACCTACTGCTGGCGGTAAACCAGGTTCTCCTAATCCAGTAGGTTCAATATTATTTTCAACAAAAAATACTTCAATCTCTTCTGGAGCTTGAGAATGACGAATTAATTGGTATCTGTCAAAATTAGTTTCATTAGGAGCACCATTCTCAAATGTTAACTGGCTATACATTGCATGTCCAATACCATCAATTACACCGCCTTGAATTATATTTGCAGCGGCATCAGGATTCACAACAATTCCACAATCAACTGCACACCATACCTTCTTAACTTTTGGATTGCCATCAACCATAACGACATCTACAACTTCTGCAACGTAAGAATAATGGCAAAAATACGCGGCTACTCCTCTATAAACATTTGGATCTTTTTGTTCCCAATTACATTTCTCCCTTACTAATTTCAAAACACCAGCATAACGTTCTGCATCGTAATCATACTTTTCTCCAACTGGATTTTTTATAGCTCGGTCAAATAATTCCAAACGGAAATCTATTGGGTCTTTGCCTGCCAATTCGGCAACCTCATCCAAAAATGCCTGTTCTGCGCCTGCTGTAAAATGAGACCTAGGTGCTCTCCAAGCTCCAGTGGTAACATTGGTTTTTCCTTCAATCTTTTCCGCCAAATAATTCTCGACCGTTCCGGCAGGAAAACGGTTAGGAAAAACTGGACCTTCTGGCAAACCAGAACCTCTTACCGAAAACGCAATGAGATTATTGTTTTCATCCAAACCTGCTTTATACGTTGCCAGATATGGCGGTCTGTAAGTACCTTGTGTCATATCGTCTTCCCTAGTGTAAATAAGTTTTACAGGAGCTCCAATTTTTTTAGAAATAGCAGCAGCTTCAAGACCAAAATGTTGATAAAGCCTTCTACCAAAACCTCCACCAATACGAGTCATATTAACTGTAATATTCTCAAGAGGGAATCCTAAAAGTTGAGAGGCGGATTTTTCAAGTGGTTCTGGCATTTGTGTTGGTCCAATTAATTCTGCCGAATCTTCTGTGACATTAGCAAAGAAATTCATAGGCTCCATGGTGTTATGCGGTAAAAAAGGTGAGCTATATGTACGCTCAATAACTTTAGATGCCTTTTCGAAGGCAGTATCAGGATTACCATCTTTTCGGTTTTCTTGAATGTTACCAGAAACTAATGCTTCTTCTAAATTCTTCACATGCATTTCAGAATTTTCCAATTCACTTACTACTTCCCATTCGGCTTTTATAGCTTTTTTAGCCTTCATAAGTTGCCAAGTAGAATCACCAACTATAGCAATGAGTTGCAAAAATCCTTTTTCGTCACACCATTGAGGCTCTGGTATTGTGGTATCAATTATAAAAGCATCTTTTACACCGGGCATAGCTTTAATTTCTTCTTCATTAAAGCTTTTTACTTTCATTCCAAAAGCTGGTGGATGCTGAATCATTGCTAGCTTCATTCCTTCTCTTTTGAAATCCAACCCAAACAAAGGTTCGCCAGTAACAATTTTTTTACCATCAACATTGTTTTTGCTATTTCCATTGATTTCAAAGCTATTAGTATCTTTCAACTCAACCTCTTCTGGAATTTCAATGTCTACAGCTTTTGAAGCAATTTCTCCGTATCCAATAGCTCTTTCTCCATTCTTCTCTTTAATTATACCTTTGTCAACTGTTAAATCAGAAACTGTTAAACCCCATTCTTTTGCCGCAGCTTCCAATAGCATTCTTCTACCTGTTGCTCCTGCCATTCGCAAAGCATTCCAGCTTAACCTGATAGAAAGACTACCTCCAGCAAATTGATTTTGATAAAAACCAGTGTTTAAAGGTGCTTGCTCAACGACCACATTATTCCAATCTACATCTAATTCTTCTGCAACGATCATTGGCATTGAAGTTCTTACATTTTGACCTATTTCAGGATTCGGAGAATAAATCGTAACCAAACCTGTATCACCTATTTTTATGTAACCATTAATCTCAAACCACTCATTTGGAATAGCTACAATCTCTTTAATTTTTTTGTCAGAAGTACATCCAGTTAACCAGCTAAATCCAATTAACATGCCTCCACCAGCAGCTGCAGAAATCTTTAAAAATGAACGACGATTATATTGTGTTTTTATTTTTGTCATGACTTTATAGTTTTGAAGCGGTTTTTATTGCTTGTTTTATCCTAATATAAGTTCCACATCTACAGATATTACCCTCCATGGCAGCTTCTATTTCTTCATCTGTAGGATTTGGATTATTCTTTAGTAATGAGGCTGCTGACATAATTTGACCACTTTGGCAATAACCACATTGAGGCACATCATGTTCTAACCATGCTTGCTGAACTGGATGATCGCCATCTTCTGAAAGTCCTTCAATAGTTGTAATATTCATACCTTGAACTTGCGATACTTGAAGCAAACAACTGCGCATAGCATTGCCATCAATATGAA
>JARRKS010000025.1:0-8505 GCA_037387865.1 Flavobacteriaceae bacterium | reverse complement strand
CATATGCACTTTTGAGAAATGAAATATATCCTATAATATTAAATGATAAAAAATAACTCTTGCTAGCCATTTATAACCGCAATTACGGCGGATTCGACTACGTCCGATTCCACTCGGAATTGCTAAAGCCTGTGTCAAACCGAAAAAGAACGCTAATTTAACCCGTAACAGACAGTTATACATTACCTTTGTCATTCATTAAAAAAACACTAAAAAAATGAAAATAATCAAACTTCTTCCACTAATGCTCTTCATTTTAGTTTTTACAAACTGTGAGCAATCGAATTCTAAAAAGGCCATGGAAAATAAATCTCCAAAGATTAATAGAGAATATTATCAACTTAAGGTTTACACCTTTGATTCAGAGGACCAGGTAATTGTAACTGATAGGTACCTTAAAGAAGCTTATTTGCCCGGTGTAAAAAGGTTGGGCATAAATAATATTGGTGTATTTAAATTAAGACCAACTGATACTGATACTATTCTAAAAACGTATGTGCTTACTCCTTTTAGTTCGATTGAACAATTAATTGGCCTTGAAGATCAACTTAATAGCGATGAGCAATATTTAATAGCCGGAAGCGATTATTTAAATGCACCTTATGACCAAGAACCTTATGGGCGAATTGAGTCAACAATAATGCTTGCTTTTAAAGGTTTTCCAGCAATGAGACCGTCTAAATTGAATAGTCCAAGAGCAGGACGAATCTATGAATTACGGAGTTATGGATCGCCAACTGAAGCATACTTAAAAAATAAAGTCGAAATGTTTAATGATGCTGGAGAAATAAAGCTATTTGAGCGTCTCGATTTTAATGCGGTTTTTTACGGAGAGGTGATTTCGGGTTCTATAATGCCAAATTTAATGTATATGACAACATTCTCTGATCAAGCCAGTAGGGATAAACATTGGGAAGATTTTGTTGCTTCTCCTGAATGGAATGAAATGAAAGATATTCCTAAATACCAAAACAATGTTTCTAAATTTGATATAATCTTCCTTTTTCCCACCGAATATTCATAAAGGGAAAATTCAAATAAAAACTATCAAAGAAAATGGAACTGCAATGAGTTTGGTTTTTTAAATGATTTTACGGCCAATTCGCATAATACAGTTTTGTATTTGGTCGAACCTTCATTCCAAAAAATTAGTAAATAATATTTATATTTAGTGTTTCGCTTAAAACTATACTTTAAAAATGCTGAATATGTTTAAAACAAATTACTTTCTTTTTGTTTTTTTAATCTTTGTATGTATTACTAATATATCTTGTGCCCAAGACAAAGAAGCAGAGCCAATGCCGTCATTAGTAGGCAAAAATATACTAATGGTTTATGGCGGCTGGGAAGGACATCAACCCGATGTCTTTACTGAAAAAGTATCTAAATGGTTAATAAGCGAAGGCGCCAATGTTACTATTTCGGATTCTTTAGGAGTTTATACTCAAGAAAAATTAATGAATAACACCGATTTAATTATTCAATATTACACTCAAGGTAAAATAACAGAAGACCAATTTGAAGGTCTTAATAATGCTATAAAAAATGGGACTGGTTTGGCTGGTTGTCATGGTGGATTAGCAGATTCATTTCATGAAAGTCAAGACTATGAATATATAATAGGTGGGCAATGGGTGTCTCATCCTGGAGGAAAAATCCCTTCTTACCAAGTGCATATTTATGATTCTAATGATCCAATAACTCAAGGAATTACTGATTTTGAAATGAAAAATACAGAACAATACTATATGCATATTGACCCGAATAATAAAGTGTTAGCTACAACGTCATTTACAAAAGATCAGCATTATTGGATTGAAGGGGCTATTATCCCCTTATCATGGAAACGATACCATGGTGAAGGTCGCGTTTTTTATCTTTCTATTGGACATGACCCAAAAGATTTTGACACTTATGAAGCATGGCAACTCCTTACAAGAGGTATTAAATGGGCAAGTGAAAGTAAATACCACGCAAAAGAGAACTTATTAAAACCCTTGTATTCTAAAAATTAATCTTAAAATTTTAGGTGTATATTTAGATTTTATAAATTTAATATCTTTAAATCTAACTCTTAAGAAATTAAAATTTAATTGCCCTTAAACTATCAAAGCTATAATCTATATTTATTTAAGTAAAATATAGTGACAATAAAAGATAAGTCCTTCAAAAATCAATTAAGAAAACTACGTTGGAAAATATGTTCCTATTGTGGTTTGATTATTTCTATAGTTATCATTTTGTTACTTTTTAATTTCGGAGTTTTTCAAAAATATTCCGGTAGTAACTCTGTTGATGATGTTTTTACGAAAAATTATGATGTTGCTACTTTAGGAAATTCTGATAAAGACAGAGAAATAAAATATGGATATGAATTGTTCAAAAACACTCCAGACTATATAGGCCCAAATAATGGTAATCCTGAAATGGTTTTTGCAGGGAATAATTTATCATGCAATAATTGTCATCTCTATGCCGGGACTAAACCATACTCGGCTCCTTTAATTGGTATTATCAAAAGATTCCCTCAATACAGAGGTAGAGAAGATAAAATTGGAACCATTGAAGAACGTATAGATGGTTGTATGGAAAGAAGTATGAATGGGCGCAAAATGCCTCCTGATAGTAAAGAAATGAAAGCATTAATTAGTTATCTTGATTGGCTTGGAAGGTTTGCTCCGGATGATGGGAAAATTGATAAACGTGGTTTTATGTCTATTAAAATTCCTAATAGACCTGTAAACTTAAATAATGGCAAACGCATTTTTAATTCAAAATGCGCCATTTGTCATACAAAAGAAGGAAAAGGAGTAAAAAAGTTGAATTCTAATGTATATGAATATCCTGCTTTATGGGGAGACGATTCTTTTAATAATGGTGCAGGGATTAACCGAGTTATAACAGCTGCTAAATTTATTAAAGGGAATATGCCTTATGGCACAAAATACGATAGCCCAATGTTGACAGATGAAGAAGCCTATGATGTTGCTGGTTATATTAATCAACAAGAAAGACCTGTCAAACCCAATTTAGAAAAAGACTTTCCAGATCTAAAGAAGAAACCTGTATCAACACCTTACCCTCCATATGCTGACAACTTTTCTATTGAACAACATCAGAAAGGACCTTTTCAACCTATTATTGAGTTTTACAAAAAAACTTACGATATAGAAAAAACAAAGTAACTCAATAACTATTTTAATTTAAATTCTCATATTTTTTTCTTAAATTTAAATCCCTTTCCACCTCTTACCCTTTTAAATTTTGATTAATTAACTAATTCACACTTAATAAAAATGGAAACTAATTCAAAAAAATCTAGGAGAAACTTTTTAGGAACTTTAGCACTTGGTGCCGCTGCAAGTGGTTTATCTGCTTTCGCAAATCCTCTTGAAGCTAACACATCAATAGGCAACAATAAAAAAGACTTAAGTGAAGTTGAACAATGGTTTGATAATATTAAAGGTTCTCACAGAATAGTTTATGATGGTTCAACACCTCATGGTGGTCTTCCTATACTTTGGAATTGGGCATTTTATCTTACTAATAATCAAACAGGATCTCCAGATGATGATATTACTGCCATGACAGTATTACGACATAAAGCTATTGCATTTGCTATGGAAGATAGACTATGGGCTAAATACAAACTCGGTGAGTTTTTTGATGTAAAAGATCACACAAAAAGTCATGCTGTAAGAAATCCTTTTTACGAACCACAAGATGGTGATTATCCAATAAATGGCCCTGGAGGAATTAAAAGCTTACAAGAACGAGGTGCTATGTTCTGTGTTTGTGATCTTGCATTAAACGTTTATAGTGGTTTCATTGCTCCTGGTGCAGGTATGGAAGCAAGTGAGGTCTATGAAGATTTTAAAGCTGGTATACTTTCAGGAATTCAAGTAGTTCCATCTGGGGTTTGGGCCTTAGGTAGAGCTCAAGAGCATGGTTGTGGTTATATTTTTGCAGGAGGATAATTTTAAAAAATAACAATATATGAAATTATTTACAACATTTTTTCTGGCATTATTCTATTCGCTAAATAGTATTGCTCAAGAAAAACCAGTAAAAATTGTATTCGATGTTACAAGTGATAATACAAAGGTTCATCAGTCTACAATGCGTCATGTAAAAGCAATGTCTAAAGCTTATCCTGACTCTCAATTTGAAGTAGTTATGTATAGTGGTGCTATGGATATGGTGTTAAAAGGAAAATCTTCTGTTGAAGATGATATGAAAGCACTTGCTGGAAACGATAATGTCTCCTTTGTAATTTGTCAAGGCACAATGAAAAGACATGAAGTTGATGAGTCTGAACTCATTGAAGGAGTAACCACTGTACCCGACGGTATTCTTGAAATTATTGAAAAGCAAGGAGAAGGTTGGGGATATATAAAAGAAGGACAGTAATTTAACAACTTTATTATCATTAATAAAACTAAAGGCCTATTAAAATAATAGGCCTTATCTTTTTAAAATAATTGGAATTACAGTTTAATTAACTGGTAGCATTGGACATTCAAAATAAACATCTGTGGAATTAAAATCATTCCAAAACTCACTATCTATGCTATATAAATCCTCAACGCTACAAGCGCTCCAATATTTGTTGGGGTCAACTCCTTCTTTTAAGGTATTTACATGCCATCTTCCTCCGTTAAAATCCTGATCGCCTGGTTTTGATTCTGAAATAGCACCCAATCCATCCTTAAAATTGGCGCCATTATAAAGTTCATCAAAATTACCGGCAGTTGGTTTGAAATGAGATTTCGTTGCTAAACTTCCAAAAGTTTCGCAATCTGCCCAAATTGCTGGTTGAGGTTTTTTAGAATTTTCAGATCTACTTAATTGATCAAGTGTTGCATCTTCTATCAATAAATCAGAATCGACGGGTTCTATATCGTTGGTACTACAACCAACTATTAAAAATAGGGCAAAAACGAAAGTAAAAAATAATGTCTTTTTCATAATTGTTTATGATTAAATTAATATTGAAAACAAAGCTAATCTATAGAGCAGACAAAAAATGTTAGCTATCTTACAGTTATAGAAAAAGATTAATTAATTATGTTATATTTAATTTATTGAAAATTATGGGAGAAGTTTTAACTTTTAGAAATAAAATAGGAAAATGGTTAAGCCATAATCTTACTCTTTGGGTAATTATTATTGCTATTGCTGTGTTAACTTTTTGGAAAAATGATCTTGCTTTTTTTCTAGGCTTAATTTTTGTTCTTATACTGCTCTGGGCAAGGAAGTGGGATTGGAAATATATTGGTCTTGAAAAACCTAAAAGTTGGAAGAAATTATTATTAAAATCGCTAATCTATTCTGTTCTAATTCTCATTGTTGTTGATATCATTATAACACCTTGGGTTGAATATGTATTAGGAACTACTGTAGATTTAAGTAGTTTAAATGGCATTAGAGGCAATTTTTTAAACTACATTATATTCATTCTAATTATGTGGGTTATAGCGGCATTTGGAGAAGAATTTGTTTTTAGAGGATTATTGGTTAAACGTTTAGGCCTCCTTTTAGGGAATAATAAATTAACAATGTGGATCGCTGTAATTTTGTCATCATTGCTTTTTGGTCTTGCACATGAATATCAAGGAGTTTCTGGAATGATTAGTACAGGTGTTGTTAGCCTCATTTTAGGAGCAATCTTCATTAAAAATAAAAACATCCTTTGGTTCACAATTCTAACACATGGATTTTATGATGTAATAGGAATTACATTAATTTACTTTAGTTTAGAACAAGATGTTTATAACGTATTAAAGAACTTGATCTTAAACTAAAGCTAAAAGTAAAATTAAGAAGAGCCCATTAGTTTTTAATTACTATTAAATAACGTTTTAAAATAACTGTTAATTAAGTTTTACAGTTTTTCCAGTTCTTAAAGCTTCATCTGCAGCCAGAACAATTTTCATGCTATTAACAGCATCAATATTGTGAGTGGTAAGATCTAAATCTTCTACAATAGTTCTTAATAGAAATTCTTGTTCTAACAAACAAAGTTCATCATGATTTGGTTCATCTGAAGTATTTATATATTCATCTTTTTTAGAAAAATTTCCAGATGAATCTAACAAACTATGATGTAATTTTAAGCTGCCTGTTTTCGTATGTCCTTCTATATCTTGTGATACTCCTTTAGTTTCATCTGTAATAGAAACACAACCTTTAGGTCCAATTACGTCCTTAACAAAAAAGGCGGTTTCACTTATCATAGGACCCCAACCGGCTTCATACCAACCAACAGAACCATCTTCAAAGCAGACTTGCAATTGGCCATAATTATACATGTTTGTTGGAATATCATCAGATAATCTGGCTCCGATGGCACTCACACTAACTGGTTTTGATTCTGTCATTAAGCACATAATATCTACATAGTGAACTCCGCAATCTACAATCGGAGAAACAGAATTCATTAATTGTTTATGCGTATACCATTGGTCTCCAGAGCTCTGCTGATTTAGATTCATGCGCATCACCAAAGGCTTACCAAGCGTTTGAGCGATTTCAACAAATTTTGTCCAAGCAGGATGTACTCGCAAAATATAGCCAACAACTAGTTTTTTATTTCGTTCTCTAGCCAAAACAACCAATCTTTCAGCTTCATCTACTGTCGTTGCCAATGGTTTTTCAACAAAAACATGGGCATCGGCTTCTAAACTTGCTTGTACATAAGCTGCATGTGTGTCTGGATAAGTATTGATTGAAACGACATCTGGCTTTGATTGAGTTAATGCTTTTTCAAAATCATTAAATAAAGGTAAACCTCCTAGTTCGTCAGAAAGTCTTTCTCTACTTCTTGCAGTTCGACTAACTAAACCTACTATTTTAAACCCATTTAGTTGATGATATGCTCTGGCATGAGAAGCGCCCATATTGCCGCACCCAACTACAAGTACTTTTAACTTATCCACTTATTCTAAACTGTTTCTAATCTAAAAACAAATGTAACAATTAGTATAACCTTAAAATCGTTACAAAAAGGTATTTAATTCATTTAAGAAAGAAAACCTTCTACATGAATTCTTCAGCTTTAGTTTGTCGGGATGACAGGATTTGAACCTGCGACCACACGGCCCCCAGCCGTGTACGCTAACCGGACTGCGCCACATCCCGAATTAATACTTTGTAGCTCCACCAGGACTCGAACCTGGATCTAAAGTTTAGGAAACTTTTGTTCTATCCCTTGAACTATGAAGCCCAATCCTGAACGTATATTGTATATAAGTTTCAGGGACTCAAATATAAAATATATATCAATTCTTTTTATAACAATTGAAAATTCAAAGTTTAATATTTAAATTATATATTCGCTAAAATGAAAGGAATTAAGAGTTTTAACGATTAAGACCCTTTCTAGTTAAACTATAATATTGAAAAAGGAAGAAACCTATGTTAACCTGGAAAGATGTAATTAATTTTGCAGTAAATGGAAATCCAACTCCACATTCAAGAATTGAAAAAACCGAAGAAGAATGGCAACAAATACTAACGCCTGAACAATTCAGAATTACAAGAAAAAAAGGAACAGAAGCACCTCATAGTGGCGACTTATGCAGCATTTATGATGAAGGTCTGTACAGCTGTGTTTGTTGTAATTCTCAATTATTTGATTCAACAATTAAATTTAATTCAGGGACAGGATGGCCAAGTTTCACTCAACCAGTAGAAAAGAATGCCATTAAATATATAAAAGATTCTAGTTTTGGAATGGTGCGTATCGAAGTGCTTTGTAATACATGTGATGCCCATTTAGGGCATGTATTCCCAGATGGCCCAGAACCAAGTGGATTGCGCTATTGCATAAATTCAGAATCCATGCAAATAAATAAAGTAAATAAAAATGGCTAAAAAAGTAGAAATAATGACCGTTGGTGGTGGATGCTTTTGGTGTATTGAAGCTGTATTTAATGAAATAAAAGGTGTTGAAAAAATTGTGTCTGGATATTCAGGAGGTAATGCTCCTGGAAAACCAACGTATAGAGAAGTATGTTCTGGTCTTACTGGACATGCTGAAGTGGTACAAGTGACATTTGATGCGAATATGATTTCTTATAAAGATCTTTTGATAGTTTTTATGACTAGCCATGATCCAACAAGTTTAAATCGTCAAGGAGCTGATATTGGCACTCAATATAGATCCGTAATTTATTATCATGATAATGTGCAAAAAGAAGCGGCAGAATTGGTCGTTAAAGAAGTAGCATTATATTACAACCAACCTATTGTTACCGAAATTAATCCCTTAGAAGATTTCATTGAAGCTGAAGAATATCATCAAAATTATTACGCAAATAATCAAAGTGAAGGATATTGCAGTTTTGTAATTACTCCTAAATTGACGAAACTCCGAAAAATGCATGCAGATAAATTAATCATTATAGCCATAAGAAGCCAAATTATCCATGTTTCACCATGAGTCATTTCATAAGTTGATAAGTTGATCCAGCCAATCTCGCTGCTCCTAAAATGAGATAAACT
>JARRKS010000024.1:0-16627 GCA_037387865.1 Flavobacteriaceae bacterium | reverse complement strand
CCAGGTGCACCCGCCACGTTCAATGAATTCAAAGCTAAAATTAGAGAACAATTCGAAAAATTCAACATTGTCTATGCAGTCAAAAGTGGTGGTCTATTTGATGCCGATATGGAAGAAAGGATGTTAAAAGGTTATGAATCCAATACCATTCCAAAGATAGATACCCTTGAATTTAAAACGCTAATTGATGAAGGAAAGATTCAGGTATTGGGTGAGCTTATGCTCATGTTTAATGGCTTAACCATTGCTGACCCTGATTTTGCGCCGTATTTGAAGATTTGTGAGCGTGAGGGTATTCCTATTGCTCTTCATACCGGGCAAGGACCACCAAACATATACAAGTACTATCCAAAATTTAGATTAAACCTTGGGGATCCACTATTGATTGACGAAGTCCTAATAAAATATCCTAAACTTAAGATTTATTTGATGCATGCTGGGATTCCGTTTTATGAAAACACATTAGCTTTAATGGAACAATACCCTCAAGTATACTGCGACCTTGGAGCTGTATTATGGATTAAAAAAGGCTTATCTCCTTCTCATTTAGAAGATTTTCTAATGAAAGCCAAAGAATACGGTTTTATTGATAGAATTATGTTCGGCTCTGATGTCATGTACTGGGCATCTCGAATTGAGCAAAGTATACAAAAATTGGAAAGTTTTGAATTCTTAAACGAAGTAGATAAGCGAAAAATTTTTTATGAAAATGCAATTACTTTTTTTGAACTAAATGATTTGAAAAATTGATTTTATAATATAGTCAAAGGGTTATAATTAAAAATTATGATTGCAATATTCTTCTAAATTAAGTTTCTACAAATTATCCAACTGGTTACTTTTATTATCCTCACTAATGGTCCAGAAGAAACCAACAAAAAAGAACTGGTCCGCAGCTGGTTTTAAAGCGCGTCTTGCGTAATTGTTGTTCATATCTGGCATATTGGCATATTGGTAACCAATTATATTTTTAAACCCAAAAGCATTGTTTATAGAGAAATACAAGATTTTTTGTTGCGTAATCAAATAGGCCCAATTTAAACTGATGCTGTTATACGATTTTGTTTTTTCGTTTAAAAAGCCTTGCATATTCGGATTAGTATATGGTCTACCTGAAGCAAATGTATAGCTTATACCTACTTGACTTCTCCAATCGTTTATCCAATATTTACCGACCACAGAAAGGTTATGATCGTTTGCGAAACTAGGTTGTGCAGACATTGGATAATTGGAATAATTTCGCTCGGTATCTAAAAACGAATAACTTACCCAATAGTCCACATTTTTAATGGTCTTACTGTCTCTCCAAAATAGGTCAAGTCCTGTGGCATGCCCATATCCTGAATTATTATATTCGCTATCAATACTTGCAAATTCTGTATTATATTTTACCAAGTTATCGTAATCTTTATAATAGGCTTCAGCTCTAAATATTTGACCATCTCTATTCAATTGGTAGTTTAAAATATAATGTGATGTCTTTTGAGGTTTTAAATTGTTTTCAAACTTTAAGATACTGCTGTTTGGGTTTTGGTAAAAATCGCCGTAAGCCAATGATAACTGACTTTTGGGAGATATCTTATAAGCCATTGATAGTCTTGTAGACATAGTAAAATCTTTAAAAATCTCACTGTATTCAGCTCGTAGTCCAGCTTTAAAAGCCAATTTTGTAGATAAGAAAATATCGGCTTCTGTAAAAGCAGCACTTATGTTATTTTCATAACCGTAGTTTACAGGTTCAATTGAAGTGTCTGAATAGGTTTCATCAAAATTGGTTGCAAAATACTCTGCACCAAAGTTAAGTTTAAACCTATTACTAAAACGACGACCAAATTTAAGCTTGGTATGGAATGAATCTTCAGAATCGTTAATATCACTATCTATAAATGTAAAGTCATCTTTTGCATGCGTATAACTTAATCCTCCAAAAATTGACCAAACATCATTCAACATACCTTTATATGACGTGTTTAGATATAAATTATTATTTTTCGTAATAAAACGTACGCCTTCTTCATAGTTAATATCTTCCTGAATTAAGTCAAAATTTGTAGCATCATAAGCTGTGTATAATTTAAATAATCCGTTATCAAACTTTTGACGAAAAACTGCTTCACTTGAGAACGTTTCATAAGGTTTTTTCCATTCGTTTCTATCCGGAAAAATAGCTAAATAAGGTGCGAGATTTATGTATGAAGCATTGACACTTACAGAACTTTTCTCCCATTTTTGAGTGTTACCAAGTGTTCCACCAAGGGTCATAATACCAATATCTGTCTTTTCTTGATCTGGTTCTTCAATAGTATTTAACAATAAAACACTGGACAAAGCCTGACCAAATTCGGCTGAATAACCACCTGTTGAAAACGTAATGCCATCAAATAAAAACGGAGAATATCTGCCTCGTGTTGGTGCATTGTTGGTTGTTGGTGTATATGGTGTAAACACACGAATTCCATCAATAAATATTTGAGTTTCTTCAGCTTCACCTCCACGAACAAAAAGACGACCATCTTCTGCTACTGTTGATGTTCCCGGAAGTGTTTGTAAAGCGCCCACAAAATCGCCCAAAGCACTTGCTGTGGTTACCACATCCAAAGGTTTAAGTGCATTTACTTTACTATTATCACCAGCCGAAAATGTTCCGGCTGATAAAATAACAGCATCTAAAGTATTGACATCTACTCGTAATTTTATTTCTAAATTCTGCATATAAGAAATGTCACCTGTCATTAAAAACGTTTCAAAAGAAACATAAGAAACAATTAATGTTTGAGTTCCTGTTTCAGAAGTTTTAAATGTAAAAATACCTTTTTCGTCTGTAGTACTTCCATCATAAGTACCGTCTAAATATACATTAGCTCCAACTATTACATTACCTTTTATGTCTGTAACTATACCATTTATAGTATCTTGAGCAGTTAAACCTAAAGTGAATAGGTAAATTAAGATTGAATAGATAGTTTTCATTTGATTGATCATTTGTTCGTTTTTTGTTTGATGGTACAAAGTTGCAACGAACCTCAAAAAGTAAAAACTTATCATTGCTGAATTGTCAAAATATAATGACGAATTGAATATATTTGGTAAAAACCTAATACATGCTAACTAAAACCGAAAAAAAGTTCTCTTTAGTTTTCATTCTAATTGTTATTCTCCATTTACTATTAAGTGATAGTAGTAATCCTACTTTGTTATTCTTTATAACAAATAGTACCTATTTACCTTATAAAATAAGATTAGTTACAGCTTTTGCATTGGTGTTTTCTTTAATAGGCGATATACTATTAATGTTTGTGAACATATATTCAAGTTTTTTTATTGCAGGACTTGTTTCTTTTTTAATTGCTCACATCCTATATATTATTGTCTTTTCAAAAACTAGAAATAAGAACAAGAAACCTACTATTATTTTAATATTACTTACAGTTTATGCACTTGGTATATTTTATTTTTTGAGCGACGGTTTAGAAAACATGTTGATACCAGTAATTTTATATATGACAATAATTTTAACTATGGTAACCATGGCTTTTTTACGACAAGGAAGTGTGAACAACATAAGTTATAAACTTGTTGCAATTGGTGCTATTTTGTTTGTAATTTCAGATAGTTTATTGGCTTTAAATAAGTTTTATGTGCCATTTTATTTTGCAGATATAAGTATTATATTTACCTATGGTTTAGCGCAGCTTTTTATCGTTTTAGGACTAAAAAAACAATCATAGATTTTATTTATACTAATAGTTTATATAATTAATAATCAATATATTGCATTATATATATTAAATATATGATTTAATATATTAATTTTATAAAGTTATTTTGAGAATCAAATGATTTTTTTCAAAAAAACGGATACATAATAAAGTAAATTCTATATTAAAATTATTATTTATAATTATCTGTAACGTTTTAAAAATAAAGACTACTTATACAATAACTAACTTCAAAAAATTTGACAAAAGACCTTGAACATAATTTTGTGGAATTGCTCGAGAAGCACCAAAACATTGTGCATAAAGTATGCAGATTATATACCAATAATTATGATGCTCACAATGACTTGTTTCAAGAGATAACCATTCAACTTTGGAAAGCATACCCAAAGTTTCGTGGTGATGCAAAATTTAGTACTTGGATGTATCGTGTAGGTTTAAATACAGCTATTACATTATACAGAAAGTCAAAACGAACTATTAATACCCAAGAGTTTGATAATGTAAAATTTAAAATTAGTGCAGAAGAATATGACGATACTGAAGAACAACAATTGAAATTGCTTTATAAAGCAGTTCATGAATTAAACGATATTGAAAAAGCATTGGTGTTTCTTTATCTAGAGGATAAAAACTATAAAGAAATTAGTGAGACATTAGGTATAAGCGAAGTTAATGCTCGTGTCAAGATGAATCGTATAAAAACAAAATTAAAAACAATACTAAATCCGTAATTGTATGGATGAATTAGAATTATTAAAGAAAGACTGGCAGAAAAAGGATGACGATTATCCTAAATTAAGCTATAATGATATCTATAAGATGATCTTAAAGAAGTCCTCTTCTATAGTAAAATGGATATTTATAATAAGCCTATTAGAGTTTGCATTTTGGAGTTTAATCTCCATTCTTTTGAAAGACTCTGAAAGTATGAAGCGTTTCCAAGAATATGATGCTGATTATATTTTAATTCCTTTGGCTGTTGTTAGCTATGTCATTTTAGCCTATTTCTTTTATCTGTTCTTTATGAATTATAGAAAAATTTCTGTAACCGATAGTGCAAAAGTATTAATGGAAAACATACTTAAAACAAGGAGAACGGTTAAACAGTATGTGGCGTTTAACTTGATTTTTTTGGTGTTGTCCGTTATTGTTGTTTTATTTATTGAATTCGATAAAGACCAAACACTTATTAATCAAGCGCAATTAGCAGCAGCGAATGGAGAAGCCTTTAAGTTTTATGCCTCGATAATTATTGCTACATTTTTGCTGCTAGCATTAGCATTAGGTGTTTTGTTATTATTTTATTGGTTGGTTTACGGCATTTTATTAAAACGCTTGAACAAAAACTACAGAGAGTTGAAAAAGCTAGATATGTAAAGCTACCATTCTCTCTGTTTGTTGAGCTCTTCTTTGGCTTGAAGATCTTCTTGTGATATAACCTTTAAGAATGAAGGATGTTGCTCAATGGCGAACTCGATCTTTTCTACAATTGAGTCAATGCTTTCATTATCATAATCAATATCTAAAGGATCTTTAATTTCTATAGATTGCAAAATATTCTTCTTTTTTACTCGTAATCCTTTTTTATCAAAAGAACGCCTAAAACCATCAATTACAATAGGAATTACAATTGGTTTGTAACGCTTAATGATATGTGCAGTACCTTTTCTGATGGGTTTAAAAGGTGTGGTTGTCCCTTGAGGAAATGTAATTACCCAGCCATCATTTAAGGCCTTACCTATATTAGAAATATCGCTCATTTTAACCTGCCTATTTACGTCTTTACCTTGTGCCCTCCATGTACGTTCTATACTTACAGAACCAACATAAGCCAGCACTTTAGGTAACAAACCAGACTTCATGGTTTCTTTAGCCGCTACATAATAGATGTTAAGTTTTGGATTCCATAAATAGCCAACATTTTTTATAGAATCTACTCTCCCACTCAAGCTTGCATTAAAAACATGAAACATAGCAACTACATCGGCAAAATAGGTTTGATGATTGGAAATAAATAACACTTTATTATCTGGTAAATTAGGTATGATTTCTGAACCATCTATTTGCAACTCATTAAAACCTCTAAAACGTCTATGCGTCATAAGTCCTAAAATTCTTATGAGCCATTTTTTTACAAATAATATATGTCCAAAAGGATTTTTCTTAAACAATCCCATAAATTTCACCAATTATATAAGATAACAAAGGTATGAAATCTGCATTATTAAAAAGTTTGATTCAATAAGTCTTTTATCTCGCTTAACATCATGGCGGTTGCTCCCCAAACTGTATATCCGTTAAGATGAAAAGCTGGAACTTCAATATTTCTATTATAAGAAGTTGAAACTGTTTTGTTTACAACATTATCTTCAATTAAAAGATCTTTTAAAAAAACTTCTATAAGCTCTTCAACTTCATCATCTTGCTTAATAAATTGTGGTACTATGTTGGTTATCCCTAAATAAGGCTTAACATAAAAATTACTAGGCGGAATATAAACTTCAGTCAATTCTCTAATAACCTCAATTTGATGCATAGGAATTCCTACTTCTTCATAGGTTTCTCTAATTGCAGCTTCCACTAAAGATTTGTCATGCGCTTCAAGCTTCCCTCCAGGAAAGGCAACCTGATCTGAATGCACTCCCGAATATGTTTTTCTTAAAATTAAAATGATTTTGGTTATATCGTTCTCATCTGGATAAAATAGAGCCAATACACCTGCTTTCTTTGCGCTTAACATCGCATTTTTATACTTCTTAAGAAGTTGTTCTCTAAATGGTGGAGCCATTTTAAATTGTGAACTCTGTGCTGGTAAAGGGATATTTTTTACTTTTGAAAGCAATATTTTAAACTCGTCAAAATTCATCTATGCGAATTACATTATATTTCTTTTGCTTTTTCTTGTTATTAAACTGTGAAGATAATCAATCTAAAAAGAAAAATAACGAAACTCTAAAACATCAAATTCAAAAGGAAGAAATCGTAAAACAAAAAGATACCATTGTAGAATCTAAAAGAGAATTCCCACTACTTACAGACAAAAATGCCATGGAATTCTTTTTGGAATACGAAAAGCACAATAAAGAAAATAAGGTAAGAATCACAACAGATTTTGGGGAAATAGATATTTTATTGTTCAATGAAACCAAATTCCACAGAGCAAATTTTATTTTCCTGACCAAGCAAAAATATTTTGATGGCACACAGTTTTACCGCATAGTTAAAAACTTTATTATTCAAGGTGGAAATAGCGATGAAATGAAAATAGCTAATCGTAGAAGAAATATTGGTAAATATCTCTTACCAAAAGACACCAAACATGGCTTTACTCATGAAAGAGGTGTTATCTCAATGCCAAGTAGTGAAATTGAAAATCCTCATAAATTAGCGTCGCCTTATCAATTTTTTATTGTTCAACGAACGTCCAACCATTTAGATGGAGATTACACTATATTTGGAAAAGTTTTAAAAGGAATGGATGTTGTTGATGAAATTGCTGAACAGGAAACCGATAATGCTGAATGGCCTTTGCACAATGTTTACATTAAAAAAGTAGAAATCATCAATTAGTTCTTCTTATATATGTTTGGTAGAGCAATTTTAAATTTCACTGCCAATAATCTAATGGTAATAACTACACTACCTGCAATGATAAAAGTTAATTGATCTCCTAAAAAATTGCTTAATAAAAAGTATGAAGCTCCACCTAATAGACAGGCTGTAGCATAGATTTCTTTTCTAAAAATTACTGGAATTTCATTGCAAAGCATATCTCTTATTACACCTCCAAAGCAAGCGGTTACGGCTCCTAAAGCAATACACAATATAGGGTGAAGCCCTATTACAATTCCTTTTTCAACACCTACTACAGTATATAAGCCTATACCAATAGTGTCAAACAAGAACAATGATGTTCGTAAATAATTTATTTTATTTTTTAATACAATTGCAAAAACCGAAGCGCCTATGATAACATATGTATATGTGATGTCCAGCATCCAGTTAACGGGAGTCTGCCCAGTAAGTATATCACGAAGTGTTCCTCCTCCAATGGCTGTAACAAAAGCTATAATAATGATTCCAAAAATATCCATGCGTTTATGCATAGCAACAAGAACACCAGAAATAGCAAATGCTATTGTACCAAGAATATCAACAAAATAAAACATCCTCACAAAAGTATATCAATTCCTATTTACAAAATAAGAATTTATACTTTTTCGTTAAGCCAAGCTTTCATCATCCAAACAGTTTTTTCTTGCTCTGTAATAAAATCACTCATCATGGAGTTAGTACCTTCATCATTAGCTGTATCAGATTTATAAAGTAAGTCTCTTTCAATTTTAAGCAATTCTGTTAAAGAGTCAACTATAAGTCTTACTGCATTTTCATCAAGACTCACATTTTTACCTACAGGCACTTTAGCATTATTTGTATAATCTTCAAAAGTATGTAAAGGTGTTTCTCCTAAAGTTAAAACGCGTTCTGCAATTAAGTCTACCTTTATATTGGCATCTGTATAAAGTTCTTCAAACTTTACGTGTAGATCAAAAAAGCGTTTACCTTTAATATTCCAATGAATTCCACGTAAATTCTGATAGTAAATTTGAAAATTTGCTAATAAGATATTCAAATCATTTGCTAAAGCTTTTGCTTTTTTTGCTTCTAATCCTAAACTATTAATAATCATAACTTTAAATTTTATACTACAAATTTAATCTATAATTAATGCTTATTATGATAAATTTTATTGATAGTTTTTATAATTTTATAACCTAAATCAATTCAAATGACCATTACACAATTATATTACGTACTAGCTGTTGCAGAGCATCAAAATTTCACCAAAGCAGCAGAAAAATGTTTTGTTACACAACCAACTTTAAGTATGCAAATCCAAAAATTAGAAGATGAACTTGATGTCATTATTTTTGATCGAGGAAAAAAGCCAATAGAATTAACTGAAGTCGGTAAAAAAATTGTAACTCAAGCTAAAAATATTGTAAATGAATCATATAGAATTAAAGATATTGTAGACCAGCAAAAAGGGTTTATTGGTGGTGAATTCAAACTTGGTATCATCCCAACAGTGATGCCAACATTATTACCAATGTTTTTAAAAACCTTTATTAAAAGGTATCCAAAAATTAAGCTAAAAATAGAAGAATTAAATACAGAAGACATTATCTCTAAAATCATTGACGGACATCTTGATGCAGCAATTGCAGCAACACCTCTTGAGAATGAGTTTATAAAAGAAAGAGTATTATATTATGAGCCTTTTGTAGGTTACATACCACAAAATCACAGATTACGTGATAAGAAAAAAATTGATGTTACAGATCTGGACTTGAGTGATATGCTTTTATTGGAAGACGGACATTGTTTTAGAGAAGGTGTTATTAATTTATGTAAAGTTTTTAAAGACCATTTTCATGATAATTTTCAGTTGGAAAGCGGAAGCATTGAAACACTTATTAACCTCTCAAATGAAGGTTTGGGAATGACACTTCTACCCTATTTACACACCATGAATATTAGCGAATCAAAGAAAAATAATCTACATTATTTTAACGAACCTACACCTGCAAGAGAAGTAAGTATTATTTACCATAAAAGCGAATTAAAAATGCAAATAATAGATGCATTACACAATGTTATTTCTGGTGTTATTAGAGGTGCAATTGCATTTCAGAATGTCAACATAATTAGCCCATTACCAAAATAAAAAGCGACTTCTAAAAAGTTTCAAAAGTCGCTTTTACTCAATGATTCAATTGTTAGAATGCATACTGCAAGCCTGCTGTAATTGTTTCTTTGGTTTTTAATTGTACTCCATTTACATTTTGATATAAGGGTGTTGCAAATTCAAATCCAAAACGTAAGTTCTTTAAACTTCCATTTGGTACATATAAATTAAATCCGAAACCGGAATTCATAAATGTTCCACCAGAATTGTTGGTATCTGCTGTTGTAACCATCATAGGGTTTAAATTTGGATTTGCTCCAGAGATTTCTCCAACAATAGCACCTTCCAGTCTTGCAGAAAAACTTAACCAGTCTTTAGCTTTTACTGCAAACCAATTATTTAAATTGTACTTATTACCAAGCTTGTAATCATTACTGTTTTCTCCAAATCTTAAGACTCCTTTTAGTTGTGAGCCAAAAGACCAACCTTCACCCTGTAATAAATACGTTAAAGCTAGTTCAGGATCAAAAGTACCACTACCAATTTGCATGGGATAAGGCAATATAACCTCATTTCCATTTGAAGCAGGTGTAACGTCTTTATTATCAATGGATCCTGTTGGAATTGAAAAACCAATTTGACCATGTATCTGATTTCTGTTTTTGTTATAGAACTTATATAACATGGCTAGTCTTGTATCTCCAAATCCTGAAGATTCAGTTTCAAATACCATTCCCGTTCCTGTAAGATGACTCATTTCCATAGAAACGTAATTAATCATTGCCACCAAAGTAATTTTATTACTGGGTGCATACATAACGCCAAGCATATGCATTTGCATAGGCATTTCTGTTGGTGTTACCATATATTTTCCCCCATTAGGAACCAAAACATTTGTAAATGCTTCATCATCACTTCCTCGTTTTAAACCTTCCATATTCATGTTCATAAATCTATACGAAATCATAAATTCGCCTTTACCATGAGTATGGTCTCCCATAACTGAAATTGGCGCATGACCATCTGGTCTGTTTCCTAACCATTTCTGATTATTATCAGTATTTTCTTGTGCCACAAGGGCATTGTCCTTTATATTTAAGATAGAGGCTTTGGTGGACGAAACTAGCTAGAAAGAATTTCAGTATCTTTTAAATACTTTAAATGCCAATTATTCTCGTTTAAGATTGGTATAAAAGTTTGTTTTGATATTAAATTTTGAGTGTTTACAAAATAAACTGGATAAAAGGCTTCAAATAGCAAATCTGTCTTACTATTACTTTTATGTTGTTTACTATTCACTACCTGAAGCTGTTTGGCTAAATGACATTTTCCATTACATTTAAGCTCTGGCTTATCTTTATTGACGCAATAGGTTTCTATAATGTAATCTATATTAAGTTGATAATACATCATTTGACCAACGAAGAAAACTGGTCTAAAGGAAAATGAAACTAACAGAAAAAGTGTTAATAGTTTTTTCAACTAGTAGATTTTGAACAAAACTAATGTAAATCCTTAAAAGCTACGAGTAATTAGTGAAAAAAGACCTTCAAAATTTTGAAGGTCTTTTTTAAATTATGCTTTTAAATAAATTAAACATTGATTTAATTCGGGGTTCTGCAAAATAAGAGATTGAATAAATACTTTAAGTTCTTCTATCTCATAAGGTAATAAACGCGTCATTGCTTTTTGTACCTCTTTACAGAACAACGACACATCAAAACTTACTTTTTTAAGTACTGTTTTGGTGTATTCAAACATTGCTCTTGACATATTAATTATTTGTTAGGGTTGGTAA
Source organism: Flavobacteriaceae bacterium (assembly GCA_037387865.1). GTDB lineage: Bacteria > Bacteroidota > Bacteroidia > Flavobacteriales > Flavobacteriaceae > Gilvirhabdus. The sequence continues at coordinate 5,418 of JARRKS010000024.1, read as the reverse complement.
AATTAATAAATGTAAAGATTTTGAATAGGCAAAAATTTAAAGATTAACAGAATAAATATATTAAAAAATTTCTAAAGAATTTCTTAAAAAGAAAAAATCTATGTTAAATAATGGTTTTTAAAACCTATTATCTCCATCCAAAATATCTCCTAAACCACCTAAAATACTACCTTCTCCTTTATCTTTCCCACCCCTTTGTGGTGCACTTGCCAAAACGCGATCTGCCAATCTACTAAATGGTAATGATTGAATATAAACAGTACCTGGACCTTGTAATTTTGCAAAGAACAGTCCTTCGCCACCAAAAATAGTATTCTTAATGCCTCCAACAAATTCAATATCGTAATCGACATCCTGCGTGAACCCGACAAGACATCCAGTATCTACTCGAAGTGTTTCTCCTGCTTGTAAAACTTTTTTTGCCATAGTTCCACAAGCATGTACAAATGCCATACCGTCACCTTCAAGCTTTTGCATAATAAAGCCTTCACCTCCAAAAAAACCACGTCCTAAACGCTTACTAAATTCAATACCAATGCTCACACCTTTTGCGGCACATAAAAAAGCATCTTTCTGACAGATAAACTTCCCTCTGTATTCAGTCAAATCAATAGGAATAATCTTTCCAGGGTAAGGTGAAGCAAAAGACACATTACGTTTTCCAGAAAGGTTATTGTAGAAAGCAGTCATAAATAAACTTTCTCCAGTCAAAATGCGTTTTCCAGCACCAAAGACTTTGCCTAAAAAACCAGTATCCTTTTGCGATCCGTCTCCAAAAATGGTTTCCATCTTAATGCCATCATCCATCATCATAAAGCTACCAGCTTCTGCAATAACACCTTCTTGAGGGTCAAGCTCTATTTCTACATACTGCATTTCTTCACCGTAGATTCTATAATCGATTTCGTGTGCTGTCATTTTCTTTTATGATTTTTTGGTTATACGTTTATTTGTTGATTTGAATTAAGTTTTGTTACAATAAAATTATCAACTTTTTATTTTAATTGTCCATTCAAAATTAAAATTTGACACGTCTACTCCATCTTCATTTATTCCTTTGGAATTTAGCCACATTGTTTGCCCTTCACCTGTTTCAATGGCCTTTTTAATAGTTTTATCAATTAAATGTCCTTCATCACATTTAAACGTAATTCTACCAGTTGCTTTTTTTGTAAACGTAGCATTATTATTAGCTACCAACATGGATATGCTTTTTCCACTCTCTTTAATTTTCTGCATCATTAATACTCCAGTAGTTAGTTCTGCAGCCATACCTTGTACTGCCCAAAAAAGCGATTTAAACGGATTTTGATTTATCCATTTATGTTTAACAGTTACAACACATTTAGAATTATCAATATATTTTACTCTAACACCACAAAGGTATGCAGAAGGTAATTTGAAAATTAAAAAAGTATTGAGTTTACTTGGAGTTATGCTCATTTATAGATTATGTTTCAACCAAATATATCGATTTTTTGCAAGACTTAATAATGTTAAAGTTTTGTTAATTATAGTACTTTGTATTGCATAATACCTTCTTTTAGATATATATTTGCATAAGAAATTACTATATGTTTCAATTATGTTAACTACACATCATAAAAATCTGGCAGCGATAATACACTTATCAACACTTACAAAGTTCTTTATACCACTTGGCAATTTTTTAATGCCCCTTATATTTTGGACTATGAATAAAGATAAATCTGAATTTATTGACAAGCATGGTAAACAAGCTATCAATTTTCAATTGAGTATTTTACTTTATACAATCATCATTGGTTGTATGACCATTCCAATGTTTTTATTTGGTGTGTTAAATTCAGTTGATTTCCCAGAGTTTTGGAACACATACGATTTTGATTTTCATCTATCTATGCATGATAGTTTTAATGTCATACTTTTTACCATTATATCTGGATTATTGCTCGCTTCTGCATTTATATTTGAAATCGTTTTTATAATTATTGCAACAAGCAAAGCAAATCAAGGACAACCATATAAATATCCAATAACCATCAATTTTTTAAAATAATCATCAATCAATCATCAATCAAAAAATGAACAGTTATCACAAATTTAAATTCTATATCACATGAAAATAGAAAACACAAAAGCACAAATGCGCAAGGGAGTTTTAGAATACTGCATTCTCTCGATACTTAAAGACGATGATGCTTACGTTGCAGAAATTCTAGACACTTTAAAACAAGCAAAGCTTCTCGTTGTAGAAGGCACAATTTACCCTTTGCTAACACGCTTAAAAAATGCCGGTCTGCTCAACTATCGTTGGGAAGAATCAACATCAGGACCTCCAAGAAAATATTATGGTTTGACCGAAACGGGAAAATTATTTTTAAATGAATTAAATAGCACTTGGAGCGATTTACAAAATGCAGTTAATTTAGTAACAAGAGATAAAAAAACAACAAAATGAATAAAACAGTCAACATAAATTTAGCAGGTATATTCTTCCATATTGACGAAGATGCATACGCAAAATTACAGCGTTACCTTGAGGCTATAAAACGTTCATTCACAAATTCACAAGGACGCTCTGAAATCATTTCAGATATAGAAGCTCGTATTGCAGAGCTGTTTACGGAGCGAATGAAAACCGAAAAACAAGTCATTTCTATCAAAGAAGTGGAAGAAGTTATCACAATAATGGGTCAACCAGAAGATTATCTTGTAGATGAAGAAATTTTTGAAGATGAACCAAAAGCAAAAACTTCTGGTTCTTCAAGAAAATTATTTAGAGATACCGAAAACGCCTATGTAGGAGGTGTATCCTCTGGATTAGGTCATTATTTTGATATCGATCCGCTTTGGATTCGTCTAGCTTGGGTAATACTCATGTTTGGCTTTGGCACAGGGTTCTTTGTTTATATCATTCTTTGGATATTAATGCCTGCAGCTCAAACAACTGCAGACAAATTGGCAATGTCGGGAAAGCCTGTTAACATTACTAATATAGAACAAAAAGTAAAGGAAGGGTTTAGTAATGTCAAAGACAGCATTGAAGACGTTGCCGATAAAGTAAAAAATCAAGACTATAGCAAAGCTGGCAATAAAATAAAATCATCGTCAAGATCATTTTTTGATGCCCTTGGAAACATTATAATGTTTTTCTTTAAAGTTATTGCAAAATTTATTGGTGTTATTTTAATAATTGTAGGTGCATCAACTTTAATAGCATTATTTATTAGTCTGTTTTCTGTAGGAACGTCTTCATTTTTTAGCCCTTGGTGGATGGATTATGCTCATGTAGCAAATACAACGGGTATGCCAATCTGGTTGATTTCATTACTAGTGTTTTTTGCAGTAGGTATTCCTTTTTTTGTCATATTCTATTTAGGCTTAAAGATATTAGTAAACAACTTAAAATCAATAGGTAACATTGCAAAATTCACATTATTAGGACTTTGGTTAGCTTCTATATTAACATTAGCAATATTTGGCATAAGAGAAGCTACTGAACATGCTTTTGATGCTAGTGTCACTCAAAAAGAAGAATTACCAATTACATCAAGTGATACTATTACCATAAAAATGATTGGAAATAAAAACTACGACGATGATATGAGACGTCGTCACAGGTCTTTTCAACTAGTTCATAATGATAATGGAGAAAAATTAATTTACTCTTCAGATCTTAAGTTTATTGTACGTTCAACAAAAGACTCACTGGCGACAATTAGTATAGAAAAAAATTCTGAAGGTAGAAACTATCAAAATGCCAAAGAAGGTGCCGAAAAAATTAATTACAACTATGCGTTAGTTGGAAATGAATTGCAGTTAGATTCGTATTTAACAACAGATTTAAAAAATAAATTCAGAAATCAGCAAGTAGAAATTATTCTACATCTACCTGAAGGAACCATTCTTTTTGCCGATGACAACACCTACTCGTATCATAGAAATTATAGAAATAGCAATGATATTCTAGACAATGGGATGGAAGAGCACTACCTTAAAGTTATTGAAGACGATGTGGTTTGTTTAGATTGCCCTGAAGATGAAAACTTTAAAGTAAATGTAGATTTGCATGATGACGAATCTAGTTTAAAGATCAATGAAGATGGAATAGTTGGAGAGGATGAAGACGTAAAAGTAGAAATAGACTCTAGTGGCATTAGTATAGAATCTAAAGATAATTAACAGTTCATCCAATTAAATAATCAGTTCGGAATTAAAATTTAGATTAAACACTATAATTATAAAACCTTTACAAAATAAAATCAATCAATAAAAAATAAATCATGACAACACTTACCAAAATTATCGTAGCAACATTAATGAGTTTAACATTATTCTCCTGCAATTTTGATATGCATTTCAATCCTGGAGTTAGAGGAAATGGTAATGTACAAACAGAAACAAGAAACATTAATGAATCTTTTAGTTCAATCCATGTTAGTCGTGGGTTGGATGTATATTTAACACAAAGTGATAGCGAAAGTATTGAGGTAGAAGCAGACGAAAACTTACTAGACATTATCGTTGTTGAAGTAGAAAATGATGAATTGAAAATTACAACAACAGATAATATTGCAAACTCAAAAGCCCAAAAAGTTATGGTAAGCTTTAAGGATATTTCAGGAATTACCTCTACTAGTGGAAGCGATGTGTATTCTACAAATACTATTACTGCCGAAGAATTAAAACTTAAGACAACAAGTGGTAGTGATATGGAATTAGAAGTTGACACCAATACTTTAATATGTAAATCTACTAGTGGAAGCGATTTAAGGCTATCTGGTAGAACAAAAGATCTTGTTGCAGAAGCTACAAGTGGAAGCGATATTAAAGCTGGAAAATTGTTAGCAGAGTCTAGCCAGGTTCAAGTTACAAGTGGAGCAGATATAACCGTAAATACATCTCAAGAATTGAATGCAAAAGCATCAAGCGGTGGAGATATTACATACTATGGTAACCCAGAAATAGTTAAAAAAAGTGATGGTGTATCCGGAAGTATTAGGAAAAAATAATATCAATCAAAAACCAACCAATTTTAACATAAAACCCACCCTAAAAAGGTGGGTTTTATTATTATATTTGCACTCAAACTAAAAATTAAATAATGAAAAAAATAATTTTATTAGTGTTGGTCGTTTCTTTTTATAATTGTAAAAAAGAAACTACTAAACAAGACCAAAACGATTCCTTAAAAGTAGAAGCTCAAGCTTTTCTTGATGAGTATTCCAAAACCTATAAAGATTTATATTATGCATCAGCTTTAGCAGAATGGGATGCAAACACAAAAATTATAGCAGGAGACACACTTAATGCTTACAATGTTCAAAAAGCTAACGAAGCATTTGCTAAATTTACTGGTAGTTCAGAAACTATAGAAAAAACTAAAAGATTTCTAGAGAATAAAGATGTTCTTGACATAAAACAAGTGCGTCAACT